>DAOOCD010000170.1:0-7963 GCA_035408225.1 Cyclobacteriaceae bacterium
ACTGTTACAAATCTCTTTTCAGATTCTTGTCCAGTCTTATAGGGGGTTAGTACAAACGTTTTTTACATAACGTGAGAGAAGTATTATATTTCGTGCCCTGTAAATCACGGAAAAATGAAAGCAAAAAGTATTTTCGAACGACTACGTGATGGAGAAACGATTCACGCAAACGACCCCGAAGGATTTAAACTGCGGGACGCTTCATTTGGCACTAAGCAATTATTGGTTCGGATGAATAATTCTTCCAGTCCAACAGAAATCCGGGACTTATTAAGCCAAATTACAGGCAGTGAAATTGACAAAACCGTTGATGTCTTTACACCTTTAAATATCAATTACGGCAAGCACACCAAAATCGGAAAGAACGTATTTATCAACTTCGATTGCACTTTTCTGGATTTGGGGGGAATTACCATTGAAGATAACGTATTGATTGCACCTAAGGTCAGCCTATTATCGGAGGGACATCCCCTATCACCTCAAAACAGACATTCCCTGATGGTTGGACATATTCACATCAAGAAAAATGTTTGGATTGGTGCCGGAGCAATCATTTTACACGGTGTCACTATTGGCGAAAATTCAATCGTAGCAGCAGGCGCTGTAGTGTCCAAAGATGTTCCGTCAAACACATTAGTTGGCGGAGTACCAGCAAAATTTATTAAGACAATTGAATAAAAGTTACATCATGAAGTATTCATTGGCCATTATCATAATTACATTTCCCTTGCTAGTTTGGCCTGCTTACAATAATGAGTCCGCAATTCCACCAGAGGAAGATATTCAAGAGAATCTGAACGAAAATGTAGAGAACATGAATGACATAATAACCATCACCATTGGCAACAACCATTTTACAGCAACACTTGAATCAAACGCTGCAGCAACCGAATTCAAAAAAATGCTTCCACTAACAATTAAGATGAATGATCTCAACAGCAATGAGAAGTTTTTTGATCTCCCGTCTAGTCTTCCAACAAATGCATTGAACCCACGCACCATTAACTCGGGGGATCTTATGCTTTGGGGTTCCAATACGCTGGTATTGTTTTATAAGACATTCAACACGACCTATAGCTACACCAGGCTTGGAAAAATTGAAAACCCGAGCGGCCTCTCAAAAGCTCTAGGTTCGGGTAACGTGACGGTCACGTTTGAATTGCTCAGCAAATGATAAACTTAAAAACACAACGATGAAACTCAACCTTATTAATTCCATCACTGTCTTGCTATTGCTGGTCACATTCATTAGCTGTAATCGCGACAACAATCAAAGTCAGCAATCAGAATCTGATTCTTCGAAAGAAGCAATTTTTCCAAAGGGTGAACCAGGTCCCGCAACAAACTTCACAGGCAACGCCTACAACTTTGGCTTAGTCGCAAATGATTCTATCTACAACACACTTGTGGGAAATGTGTATTTCGAAAAAAGTGCGAGATCAAACTGGCACTTACATCCAAGCGGGCAAATTCTAATTGTACTCGATGGTGAGGGATATCATCAACTGGAAGGACAGCCAAGGCAAACGATGAAAAAGGGTGAAGTCATCAAGGTTCCGGCAAATACAAGACACTGGCATGGCGCCACTGAATATAACAGTCTTACGCAAATATATATTTTGCCAAAGACAGAAAACGGGTTTGTCACATGGATGGAGCCCGTAACCGATGAGCAGTATAAATCAAACAACTAACACAAATGGAAATTATTAAATTAGGTTCTCAACCATCCATCAAAGGCCCGGAAGATTGGTTCACGGGATCAGTTCGTATTAATTATTTATTTCAACCAAATGGACACAGACGCGCTGGTGCAGCAGAAGTAACCTTCGAACCGGGTGCAAGAACAGCGTGGCACACACATCCTCTTGGTCAAACGCTAATTGTATTGTCGGGAATAGGATTAGTGCAACATGAGGGTGGTGCTATTGAAGAAATCAGGCCCGGTGATATTGTGTGGATTGCCCCGGGGGAAAAACATTGGCATGGAGCCTCGCCAACAATGGCAATGACGCACATCGCCACGCAAGAGGAACTGAACGGAAAAGTTGTAGATTGGATGGAAAAAGTAAGCGATGAGCAATATCAAATCGCACTATTAAAATGACAATTAAAAGCTGACTCTATATTTTAATATTCTAACAAGTATGATCCATCGAATTGCTTATGCTATCGTTTCTCTTTCATTGATAGTATCGACTGCTGCTGTTCCACAAACCAACCCGGTAATCGATGCATTTCCCAAAGGCACTATTTTACACGGAAACATAGCCTACAACAATGATACATTAGCTAATCACTTGCTAGACATCTACCTGCCACCGAACACAAAGGGTAAAGTTCCATTGGTCATCTTCATACATGGTGGTGGCTGGTTAGGTAATGATAAGTATGCAGATATTGGTTACATGAAAAAAACGGTGGCGGAAATAGTTAGCAGTGGTTTTGCACTTGCCTCCATCGATTACCGGTTTGCAACGCAAGCGATTTTTCCTGCACAGATACAAGACTGCAATCGCGCCATTTCTTTTCTGGTAGGCAACGCAGACAAATACGGCCTTGATAAAAAACGAATTGCTATCATGGGCTTTTCCGCAGGTGGACACTTAGCCTCATTGACGGGTTTGTCAAAGAATAACAACGTAGAGAACTTTTTCATGCCAGGAACAAATAAATCGTTCAGCTTCAAAGCTGTGATTGATTTTTATGGTCCTGCAGAATTAATATTATTTCCTGGCGCCAATGATCCAAAGTCTCCGGAAAGTCTCCTGATCGGTGCAACGCCAGTGTCACGACCTGATCTCGCAAAGGCAGCCAGCCCCGTTACGTATGTCGACAAGAATGATCCGCCATTCCTGATTATTCATGGCGAAAAAGATGATCTCGTTTCAAATAGACACTCTCAATTACTAAGTTCATGGCTACAGGTAGTTGGCGTTGAAAATGAACTTGTGATTGTTAAAGATGCCCCTCACTTTGGCGAGATGTACGATGTAGATGAAGTAAGAAACAAGGTCATGAGTTTTCTAAAGAAGCAATTGAATTGATACTGATTGCTTCGAGTGAATATTCGAGACAGTCTGTGCGTTAAAAAAGACAAAGCGGGATCTATAAAGACAATGACAAAAGAACCATAAGGGTAAATCAAGCACCACCGCTCGATTGAATTTAAAGAGTGGTGTAACCTTAACCGGTGACAAAAGACACGGCTACGAATGAATTGCGGTAAAGGGCCATACTTCTGCCAACAATGTGTATAAAAACAAAGCGCTAGTTAAGTGTTGCATTGTGGTTCTAGTTTTTTTAATTTCGTTCAGTGTCGGGGATAGAACGTAGCAGGGACATTGAATTCATTGTATGTAAGGGTAAGACGGTCGACTGGTATTTATTTACGATTGAGTGTCATGAATTAAGGACTTACAAACAAGGATCTTTAATTGCAATTCGACATTCAACCATTCAGGACATAAATGGCGACTCAATTTTGTTTCGTTTCGCAATTGAACGGTACAAACAAAAGAGTAACAAGGACTGGAAAGAAATCAATTCAAGGACACATGACTTTTGGATTGAATCAAATAGACTTGACGGAGAGTTAATTTGTGAGATTGAGGATTAATAACGCGATAAGCCACCACTTCCCAAACACAACGTTAGGCTCAAGCCGTCAGGATATAAATAATTACAATCGACAAATGGAGATAGACTCAAGACTTGAACTATGTTATTCAAACTAATTAAATCAAGTAGCATAACTCAGCTGATTTTAAGATACGTAGCAGAAATTATTATAATTTTTGTTGGCATTACTGTATCATTTATTTTTGACCAATGGCGTGAGGATATAAAAAAAAAGAAAGATCTAGTTGAATTATCACAAGCGCTTCTTACAGATATCGATGCCCTAAAAATAAAATTGAAAGAAGACTTAATTGGGTCCTCTGCCTGGATTCGTCAACTGGATTCCCTTCGCAATCAACGCACTTCGAAAAAGTTCTCAGACCTACAACTTAAGTGGTTTTACAAAATGGCGACTGGACAGTATACTTTTCTTTTCGACCCGTACTCCCCCACTTACATGGCAGCCGTTAGTACTGGAACGATTAGTGAATTGCCCGAAAAAATCAATAATCAACTCTATAAAATATATAGGGTAAACCTCCCCTTATTTCAACTACTTTATAACCAGCAGCAAGAAAATATTCTGAATTTTAGGAACACAACAATGTTAACTGCGAATTCGTATTTATATACGACTGAGATTTCTACTATCAACCCGGATTTAAAACTGCTTGCTGAAGAAATTCAACGACCCGCTTATGGAAATTTTATTAATCAGGTAATTATTACAGAAAGAGAAGTCTATAAACTTAATGAGGATATATTCAAATCATTAACAGAGGCGGAACGTAGTTTGCGTGACTATGTAGACATGTTTAAGTAGTAATGGTAGCCGACAAGTTCGGCCATTAAAAAGTTAACTCTGCCGAATACGAATCCTGAAATCATTTAATAAAAAAAACCGGCTTGCACCGGTTTTTTTGTTTTCGATCTAATGACGAGCTAATCACCGCCTTTCGTTTCTACCTTGTATGAAGTTAACATGGCACTAAAATACTCGCGGTTCATGCGGGCAATATTCGTAATCTTAATTCCTTTAGGACATTCTGCTTCGCACGCATAAGTATTGGTACAGGAGCCAAAACCTTCGGCATCCATTTGGGCAACCATGCGCTCCACACGTTCCTTACGTTCAGGCTGGCCCTGCGGAAGTAAGGCAAACTGTGAAACTTTCGCTCCAACAAATAACATGGCAGAGGAATTTTTACAGGCAGCCACACACGCTCCACATCCAATGCACTGAGCTGCATCCATGGCTTCATCGGCTATATGCTTGGGAACCGGTATTTCATTGGCATCGGGTACCCCTCCTGTATTCACGCTCACGTAACCTCCGGCTTGTTGTATACGATCAAAAGCCGAGCGGTCAACCATTAAATCTTTTATAATCGGAAATGCATTGGCGCGCCAGGGTTCGATGGTAATTGTTTCTCCATCTTTAAACGTTCGCATATGCAATTGGCAGGTAGTAGTTTGCAATGGGCCATGCGGACGACCATTGATATACAGACTGCACACCCCACAAATTCCCTCGCGACAATCATGATCAAACGTAACGGGCTCTTCGCCTTTCTTAATCAGATCCTGATTGAGTACGTCAAGCATTTCCAAAAACGACATATCAGAAGAAACATGGTCTAACGAATAAGTCTTAAACTGACCTTTGGTGTTTCTGCCTTGTTGCCGCCAGATTTTTAATGTTATTTTCATAGTTCTACTTATAGCTTCGTTGAGTTAACTTAACATTTTCGAATTTGAGTTCATCTTTGTGAAGTGTTTCGGGTTGATCCCCCTTATACTCCCATGCCGATACATAGGCAAACTCATCGTCTTTACGCATGGCCTCGCCATCCGGAGTTGCAGACTCTTCACGGAAGTGACCACCACACGATTCAGAACGACTTAACGCATCGTCAACCATCAACTCACCCAACTCGAGGAAATCTGCAACACGGCCAGCCTTCTCAAGTTCCTGGTTAAGCTCATTGGTAGAACCCAGGACGTTAACATTCGTCCAGAATTCAGCACGCAATTCTTTGATAAGATTCTTTGCCTTCTTCAAGCCGGCCTCGTTGCGCGACATACCGCAGTAGTCCCACATGATCAACCCAAGCTGGCGATGAAATTCATCCACCGTCTTCTTGCCTTTTATACTTAGTAGTCGATTTACGTCCGCTTGCACTTTATCCATACCTTCTTTAAAGGCAGGGTGATCGGTTCCAATTTTATCATTCCATCCGATCGTGGCGAGATAATCACCAATTGTATATGGAATAACAAAATATCCATCGGCCAGGCCCTGCATAAGAGCACTGGCGCCTAATCGGTTTGCACCATGATCTGAGAAATTAGCCTCACCCAGGCAATATAAACCTGGAATGGTTGTCATCAGATTATAATCAACCCACAAGCCACCCATGGTATAATGTACCGCAGGGAAAATCATCATAGGAACTTCATAGGGATTGTCGCCTGTAATCTGCTTATACATATCAAACAGATTACCATACTTGGATTCAATCACATTTTTTCCGTCCCGTTTGATGGCATCCGAAAAGTCCATAAATACAGCCAACCCGGTTGCACCAACACCACGGCCTTCATCGCACACATTCTTTGCATTGCGTGAAGCCACATCACGAGGCACCAGGTTTCCAAAGGAAGGATATCTTCTTTCCAGAAAGTAATCGCGATCTTCTTCTTTGATATTTGCAGCATCTTTTGCTTTCAATCCTTTCATCGCTGTCTTGGGTACCCATACCCGACCATCGTTTCGTAACGACTCCGACATCAATGTGAGTTTGGATTGGTGATCTCCCGAAACCGGGATACAGGTAGGGTGAATTTGTGTAAAGCAAGGATTGCCAAAGAACGCTCCTTTTTTATGTGCCCGCCATACTGCAGAAGCATTACAGGCTTTAGCACTGGTGGAAAGATAAAAGACGTTGGAGTAACCACCCGTACAAAGCAAAACTGCATGGGCACTATGTGATTCGACTTTACCAGTTACAAGATCGCGGGTAATAATTCCCCGTGCTTTGCCATCAATAGTAATCACATCAAGCATTTCGGTGCGCGTGTACATGGTAACTTTACCGGCAGCGATCTGACGATTGAGCGCACTGTAGGCCCCTAACAATAATTGCTGTCCGGTCTGTCCGCGGGCATAAAAGGTGCGCGATACCTGAGCGCCCCCAAAAGAACGGTTTGCCAATAAGCCGCCATATTCCCGGGCAAATGGAACTCCCTGAGCTACACACTGGTCTATAATACTCACACTCACTTCAGCCAGTCGGTGAACATTCCCTTCACGGGCGCGATAGTCTCCGCCTTTAATGGTGTCATAGAACAAACGATAAACACTATCGCCATCATTCTGATAATTTTTTGCAGCATTGATTCCACCCTGAGCCGCGATGCTGTGTGCCCTTCGTGGACTATCATGATAGGTAAAGGCCTTAACCTTATAACCCAACTCAGCCAATGAGGCAGCCGCTGAGGCTCCGGCTAACCCGGTACCAACAACAATGATCTCATACTTTCTCTTGTTGGATGGATTAACCAGCTTCAGATTGAATTTATGCTTGGTCCACTTTTCACCCAACGGTCCTTCCGGAATTTTCGAATCTAGCTTCATGTTCTATGATTGAAGTTTTTTAAATCTGTGTACTTAATGCTTAAACAAAAAACATCCAAATTGGAATTAGCGCAAATGCAGCAGGCACAATCACGGCAAAGGCTCTTCCAACGAAACTAATAACAGGATTGTATTTCATATGGTTTAACCCTAATGTTTGAAATGCACTGGTAAAACCATGCCATAGGTGGAATGCCAGCCCAATCATACATACCACATATAAAATGACATACCAGGCTTCAGAGAATGCCAATGAAACAATAGCATAGAGATCTTTTACTTCAACACCATCATAGGTTGCTGTAGGTATTCCGCCCCAGTGCATTTGTGCCCAAAAGTCTTTCATGTGAATAATCAGGAAGATCAGGATCAGCGTACCTAAAATGCCCATGTTTCGGGAAGCCCAGGCTGACGACTTTCCGGTTACAGCATATCCCTGCGGTCCACGGGCTTCACGGTTCTTTCTCGATAGGTAACCGGCCATGAAAACATGCAAAAGGATAAATGCATAATTGCCATAGGAGATTACTTTAATGAGTGGGTTGGTCGTCATGAATTTAGCATAGACGTTAAATGACTGCCCGCCATCCTCTTTGAGTAATTGCAGATTACCCGCAAGGTGTACAGCCAGGAAAAGAATCAGAAAGAGCCCGGTGAGGGCCATCAATACTTTTCTTCCAAGCGAACTTGAAAATAGGTCAAGAA
>DAOOCD010000171.1:0-7956 GCA_035408225.1 Cyclobacteriaceae bacterium
CCAGCTAAAGCAACTTTGTTCGCAGTTAAAAGCAAGAGCAAAGAAGACAAAACTTGGCGGGGGTGAAAAGAAAATTGATGAGCAGCATCAAAAGGGAAAATTAACGGCCCGCGAGCGGATTGATTACCTCATTGATAAAGATTCATACTTTTTGGAGGTTGGGCTTTTTACAGGAGATGGCATGTATCATGAACTCGGGGGATGTCCATCAGGAGGAGTAATAACTGGAATAGGTTATGTGAAAGGCAGGCAATGCGTGATAGTTGCCAACGATGCCACTGTAAAGGCTGGCGCGTGGTTTCCGATCACCGCCAAGAAAAATCTTCGGGCCCAGGAAATTGCGATGGAGAACCGGCTGCCAATAATATATTTAGTTGATAGTGCTGGTGTTTTCCTTCCTATGCAGGATGAAATATTTCCCGACAAGGAACACTTTGGACGGCAATTCAGAAACAATGCAAAAATGTCTTCCATGGGCATCGTGCAAATAGCAGCCATAATGGGAAGTTGTGTAGCAGGCGGAGCGTATCTGCCAATCATGTCGGATGAGGCCATGATAGTCGATAAAACGGGTTCTATTTTTTTAGCGGGCTCCTATTTGGTAAAAGCGGCTATTGGTGAGGATATCGATAATGAAACCCTGGGTGGAGCCACCACGCATTGTGAAATCTCTGGGGTCACGGATAATAAATTTTCTAATGACCAGGCTTGTCTGGATCACATCCGGGATTTGTTTGATAAAATCGGTGCCTATGAGAAAGCCGGTTTTGATCGTATTAGTTCAACATTACCCAACGAGAAGCCAGAAGAAATTTATGGATTGATGCCCGCTGATCGGGCTAAACCATACGATATGCTTGAGATTATCAAACGCATTGTTGATAATTCTGAATTTGATGAATACAAAGCCTTATATGGCAAAACTATCCTTTGTGGCTTTGCGCGAGTAGATGGTTGGGCGGTTGGGATCGTGGCCAATCAGCGTAAAGTAGTGAAAACGAAGAAAGGTGAGATGCAGATGGGAGGCGTTATTTATTCCGACTCGGCAGACAAGGCCGCCCGGTTTATTATGAATTGCAACCAGCGAAAAATTCCCCTCGTCTTTTTGCAGGACGTAAGTGGATTTATGGTGGGCAGTAAGGCGGAGCAAGGTGGCATTATTAAGGATGGCGCGAAGATGGTGAATGCTATGGCAAACTCAACCGTGCCGAAGTTTACGTTTATCCTGGGTAATTCTTACGGAGCCGGTAATTATGCCATGTGTGGAAAAGCCTACGATCCAAAGTTAATTTATGCATGGCCTACCGCGCAACTTGCGGTAATGAGTGGAAACTCTGCAGCACGAACGCTATTGCAAATCAGAGTAAGTACACTTAAGGCACAAGGCAAGACCATTAGTAAAGAGGAGGAAGATCAGCTACTAAAGGAAATTACAGATCGTTACAATGATCAGTTAAGTCCTTACTATGCGGCTGCCCGGCTTTGGGTTGATGGCGTTATTGATCCCCTGGAAACCCGTAAAGTTATTTCTATGGGAATAGAAGCAGCCAACCATGCTCCGGTAGAAAAATTCAATGTGGGGGTTATTCAGACCTGATGCAGGTGCATTGAATTGATTTTTTTTATATTCTTGCAGTGATGACAGAAAATGAGTTAAAAGCGTTGGTATCACTATTAGATGACGAGGATAAACAAATTTCCTCGCACGTACAGGATAAAATTCTGTCCTTAGGCACCGAGGCGATCCCATTTCTTGAAAAAGAGTGGGAAAGTAATCTCAATCCTTCTGTGCAAAGCCGGATTGAGGAGTTGATCCACACACTTCAATATGAGTTGGTAAAGGAGCGCCTGAAAAAATGGTTCGCTTCACCAGATCAGGACTTGCTAACCGGAATGTGGATAATTGCTACCTATCAATATCCGGATATCGAGCTTGAAAAACTCAAGCAGGAACTGGAGCAGATTTATTATGAAACCTGGCTGGAGTTTAGGCCTGATTTGTATGCTTTTGATCAGGTGAAGGTGATTAACAGCGTAATCTTTAATAAGCTAAAATTTGGGGCTAATACAAAGAATTTTCACTCACCGGGAAATTCTATGATTAATGTCGTGCTGGAAACCCACAAAGGTAATCCCATCACATTATGTGTGATCTATATGCTGGTGGCCCAAAAGTTAAAATTGCCTGTGCATGGCGTTAACCTTCCTAACCTGTTTATACTTACCTATAAAGATGATAATCACCAATTTTATATTAATGCGTTTAACCGGGGCTTAATTTTTTCGAAGCAGGATATAGAAAATTATATCCACGAGCTTCACATGGTGCCTCAGCCTTCATTTTTTGAACCCTGCAATTCTTTGGAGATTATTCGCAGAGCCTTGCGCAATCTGGTAATGTCGTTTGAAAAGATGGGTGAGCATGCCAAAGCTGACGAAGTAAAGGTGTTGTTGGTAGAGATTTCAGAGGGTGGTGATCTGGGAGTTTGATTTACCTGAGTTGAAGCAAGATCTCAGAATTAATTTCATGCCCACCATCAAATGGAACGAGTCTTGGGTTAATGCCTAATCGTTTATTTAATTGTGTGAGTTCATTTAATCGCTCCTCTGTAAGAAAAGGATCCTGGCTTCCGTAGACTTCAATTACTTCTTTTTGGCTAAGCATTTCAGCGCCTTTTTTGAAATCCATATCAGGTGGAAAGATGCCAGCCCATACTATAAGCCGGTGAAAGGACACTTTTCCTTCTAGTGCCCAGCGTGAAACTGTAGCTGCCCCCTGCGAGAATCCGCATAGAGTAATTTGCCCTTTGAAGCTATTGGGAATTTCATTTTCAAAAATCTGATTCAAATAAGTAATGTAATTCTCAATATCAGCAAGCCGGTTTTCCCGGGTCATCCAGGTAGCACCCACTTTGTTGTTGCCCGTTTGGCTACGGCTGGCAACATCTTCAAGATAAAAGTGCGAAAGTCCCTCGGGCGCAATAATGCATGTTTCGTTGGATTCCAGGACTGCGAATTTTTTTAAGAAGAATTGCGCCAATTGACCATAGCCATGAAATACAAACCATACCTTTTGAGTCTCTGACGTAATTTCTCCGAGTCTATAGTATCTCGCTTTGAAATTAAAACTGACCTCAAATTCTTTCATAGGATTGGACATTAAAATAAAACGGCTATCGGAGAACCAATAGCCGTTTCAAAATTTCTTTAATTACAGTTATCTCTTGAAGCCCAGGGCGCTTCCGCCACAATGCGCTGAGGGTTCATCAAACGTATATTGTATGTAATAAATTCCGGTTGCGTTACAAGGATAGGCGATTGCAGTAATGAATTGCCCGTTGATTTTACTTGTCGCCACTTTGTTTCGCTCTTTATCAAAAATACTAACAACAATGCCATCAGTAGCTGAACCATTGGAACAAACATTAATCATGTATTGAGTTCCCTTGGTAAAGACGTAGCTATATTCAACTTTATCCTTGGCCTCTCCGTCTACCTTATAGCTTTTCAAAAAGTTAAATCCGGAAGCTAATTTGGGTATACAGGAATTGGCCAGGTTATCGGCATTACATTGATCAATCAGATCGTTAGACCCAACCGCCAGAGAAGATATAAACAAAAGAACAAAGGCTAAAGTTTTCATAGTATTAATCGTAGACTTGTTAACTGATTATTTTCGTGCGTATTGAATCGGTGATATTTTTTATTTCTTCCACGTTCTGAGGAGTGATATCAATCGTTGTGGTACTGTTGTCCTTAATTACAGCTATACCATCTACAATCTCCATAGTGGATTCTTTATACGTATAATTGATTTTAATTTTGTCGTACGCTGTTTTCAATTGCTCAAGGTCAGTAAGCAATCCGGCCATATTTGCATCCTCTTTGTAGAAGGAGAAAAGAAGGAGTATTTGTTCAAGGATTATTTTTTGTTCGCCTATTTTCTCCTGAAGCTCTTTATTCTCCGGATTCTTTGCTGCAGTCTGGCAAGTAATCTGCATTGCTTCCAGCCAACCACCGGTAAGTAAAAGTACACTTAGGTTATCACGGCTTTGTGACTGAAGATAATGATTAATATGATTGAAATTCATGGTCGTAATCAGCAATAATGAATCGAGATTCTTACTATTCGTGGCCAGACGTCCGATAGTCTCCACATCAAAAAACTGACCTATATTTAATTCGTCAGCTAAAGATTTTATAGAAGATATATATTTAATACCATCCTGATTTTTTCCAAAGATATTCGTGTATCCTAGATCAGTTCCATAAACACCCAAATTCAAGGCTTTCTTGAAATTGCTGTTGTACTTAGGCAGGTTATTGGAAGAATTCAACATGGTTGAATTATACTTCGATCCCGATTCTTTCAATAAAACTGAAATCTCGAGTGGGCTAGGAATCTGTTCGAGAATGGCATTAATAACCTCTTCATCAACCCCGGGGCCGGCAGTTTTTGCTGAGTCTAAACTTTGCTCGAATGCCTGATCGTCTGGCTTTTTGCCCGAGGTGCAGCTTAACAGAGTAGCAGCAAACACCATGAATAGAATGAATCGCATAGTTAAATATTGATGGTTTACAAAAATAAGAATTATGGCTTCTTAAGCAATAGTGAAAAAGCCTCTATTTCTTTATAGAGAGACTGAAATTACTGAAAAGGTTTACAAATTTCCTTAACCATTCAAAATAGAGCGTGATATAGAACAAAAATGTCATAGACCAAATTACGAGCAGGTTAAAGGTAAATGTGTCTACTGTATTACCCAGTAGATTCTTTTCAGGAATGAAGAAAGGCCCCCGGTAATCAGCAAAATGCTTAGGCTTAGGTGATTGAAACACCGGGTTTATGAGCTGAATTAAAGACCCTTTGTATTCCATGATGCGTTCTTTGGTGGTTGTGTTTCGAACCAAATCAGATAGACTTTCATTGAAGTAATGATTTTTTTCTTGCTGAATACTAAATCCTTTACTTTCATAAAAGGCCATTTTCTTTTCAACCAGATCCGCATTGATATTATACTCTTTTTGATAATGCGTTTTATAATTATCAAAATAGGAGTCTAACAACTGACTGGTTTCTTTGGTAAATCCATTTTTCGTAAAAACTTCCTTTAAGTCAATTGTAGTTAAACCCTCGTTAAATAGTTCGTTACTTAATTCGGTATACAATATTCTTTTGTTTAGCTGCACAAGCTTTTGAATGGAATCGTTCGGGTTGTTCAAATGATCAAGAATAAATTGATTTCTCTTTTTCAGTTCGTCTGCGAGGTATGCCGTCTTAAAATCAGCTTCAGCTTCAGCTCGTTCATATTCAAAATAAGGCTTTTGAAACTCATTATTTTTGAACTGATATACAGCCATGGCCTCATACCCCCACCGGGAAGTCATGAAGTCTGCTACAAGAGGCACCTTTCCTTTGGTACTTAGTAGTTCATTTAGTTTATCAAAATCAAATAGGAGTCCGCTTAAAATCATTTGAGGAATCAACAAAAGCGGGATCATCACGTACACAGTGACAGCTGAATTAAAAGCAGAAGAAATATTTAGACCGATTACGTTTGCAAAGCAGGATGTCGTGAATAAGACCAGCCAAAACGCCCATGTCATACCATGAATTTCTAAAATAAAATTTCCGATCACAATGAAGGTGAGTGTTTGAACGGCTGATAAAAGAAACAGAATAGTTAGTTTGGAAAGCAGGTAACTATTCCAGCTAAGATTTAAAAATGATTCTCGCTTTAATATCCTGCGATCGCGAATAATTTCTTCGGCACTTACCGTGAGCCCCATAAACAGGGCCACGATGATGGCCATTAACATGAATGCAGGCAAATTCTCGTTATACCGAAAAATATATTCTTTACCGTCAGGGGCACTTTTGTATTTAATGATGAAGGCAAGGAGTGTAGCCAATAAAGGAGCCTCCAACATATTGATAAGCAGATATTGTTTGTTGCTTAGTTTAGCCAGAAAATCACGGGTAGTAAAAATAATGGTTTGCTTAAATCGTGAAGGAATATGCAGACTTCTGGGTGGCACCTCTTTAACGTCTTCGATACGGCCAGGCTTGAAATTTCCCTTAAACATTTCGTGCCATTGCATCGGTGTCACTTTTCGCTTGTTGGTAGGCTGCCCGTATTCATCCACTACTTTAGCTTCAATGATGTTGAAGATCTGTTCCGGATTTACATTACCACACACTTCGCATTGGCCCCGGTTACTATCCACCTGGTGGGTTGCTTTTTTAAAATACGTAACGGCCTCAACCGGATTGCCATAGAAGGTCGGAAATCCACCCGTATCCATGATGATCATTTTATCAAACATCTTATAGATGTCTGATGAGGGTTGGTGGATTACGACAAAAATCAATTTGCCCTTCAACGAAAGTTCTTTTAATAAGTCGATTACATTTTCAGAGTCTCGCGATGATAAGCCGGAGGTCGGCTCATCCAGAAAAAGTATGGCAGGTTGGCGAATTAGTTCGAGTGCTATGTTTAAACGCTTGCGTTGGCCTCCACTTATCTGCTTGTCGAGTACACTTCCAACCTTCAGGTCTTTTCGATGATCAAGGCCCAGGTCTTCCAGTACTTTCATCACGCGTAAATCAATTTCGGTTTCATTCAAATGAGCAAAACACAGTTTCGCGTTATAGAAAAGGTTCTGATATACGGTAAGTTCTTCGATCAGCAGATCGTCTTGCGAAACATAGCCGATTACACCTTCTACTTTCTTTTTATCCTGATGAATGTCATAGCCATTAATCTTGATTTTTCCAGTTCCTGGTTTTTCAAGACCCGCCAGTATCATAAGCAGAGTGGTTTTACCGGCCCCGCTGGCGCCCATTATGCCGATGAGTTTTCCAGGGCCTTCGGCAATTTTTACATCACGGATGCCAATAGCTCCGTTCTTGAATTTAAATTCATCAATTTGCGCAATAAAGGAGAGCTTGGTTGTTTGAATTTCATTATTAAAATCGGCAATAAGATCGCTGTAGTATAATGCGCTCCCATCGGGTGTTTTGATTGTACTTCCATGAGAAAAGAGATACACCTGATTCGATTTCATGATGAAACCGTTTAAGTTGTTGGCGTCATCACCAAGATATTTGGCAAAATACATGGCCACACTGCTAACCCGCATAAAAACCAGATAACCATTTACATGAGCATGCATATGCTTTTGCAAAGGAGCAGACTTTTGTGCTCCTTCATCAGCGACCAATATATCTGGAAAATTGAGGGCCTCAACTTTATTGGAGATAACAAAACTCTCTATCAACTTATACTCATCCTGAACAATATTAAATACAGTGGATACTGTGTTCACGATCTCCATCCGTTGAGGCGTGAAGTTCTTATCGGATCCTACCAGTTCCAGAATTTTTATTAATACAACTACTTTCTGTTTCTGCGTAAGAGTTTTATTAATCTTTTTGCAGATGGCTAATGTCTTAATAGAATCCTTAACCGATGTAAGCTTACTGTTTTTGTCGTCTTCGTGTTTGCCTTGTTGCGAACTATAACCTGATATGGAATCATATAATTGGAGATATCCGTCTACCGAGGATTTCTCAAGTTCCTGCTGGAAGAAATTGATTACGAATTGACGCTCATTGTCCGTTACACCACCATCTTGTTTGGTAATGATTGCCAAAAGCTGAGTAAGCGCTTTGAGTATTTCTTCACTCATACGTAGTGAGGTTTATCCGCAATGGACAGAAGTCTTGTGCGATCAAAGTTTAAATTAATAGGGTTGAAATTCAAAAGGTACCTTCACAAGTTCAGCAAGTTCTTGTCCCGATTCTTCCATGTCTTCATCATCTTCAAGAAATTGCCATACAATTTTTGATCCGGGTATTGTTTCGAGAATCTTAAAGAGATCAAGAAGTTCGCGGGCGGTAGCTGTATTATAGTATTCAAATTTTATAGTTACCACTGTAGTTGGGTTTGGATT
>DAOOCD010000172.1:0-7883 GCA_035408225.1 Cyclobacteriaceae bacterium
GGATGGGTTAATAAGTTTGTACCTGTCAAGTAGTAAGACCTGACTGATTCTGAACTCTTCCCTCTTTCAATATCTACTCATAGCGTAGTGAATCTACCGGATTTGAAACGGCTGCCTTCATCGTCTGGGTGCTGATAATAATTAATCCCAGTCCGGCAATCATCACTATGCCACTCATAATAAGCAAAGGCGTGATCTGGATCTTATAAGCATACAAGTCCAGAAATAAATTTCCAAGGAAGATACTTACCGGAACACCCAGCACAACGGCCAGCCCAATCAACATCATAAAGGATTTGCTGAGCAGCATGACTACATCAGAAGCGGAAGCCCCCATCACCTTTCGCACCCCTACTTCTTTGACGCGTGTTTGTGTGGAATACATCGCCATGCCCAGCATGCCTAAACAAGCCAGCGTTACGGCCAGAAAGGTAATGTAGGCCACAATCACAAGAATGTCTTTCATCCCGGCCTGACGATAGGCATCGTCAATCTCTTCCTCCAGCATCATATAGTCAATGGTATGCACCGGGTCGAGCTTTTTCCAGATCGCCTCCACGGAAGCCATCACTGTTTCCTTCTGAGCCGGAATAATTTTGGCACTCAGGAAACCCAACTCAGTTGTAGTATAGCGCAACGCCAGCGGACCAATGCGACTGTTTAATGGACGAAAGTGAAAATCCTTCACCACGCCAATCACTTCCAGCATCACTGAGTCTTCTACAAATATCGGTTGGCCGACAGCCGCTACCGGATTTGCAAAACCAAACTGGGTGAGTGCCGCTTCATTCAGGATCACATGCTTTTCCTGTTCACCCTGCACTGCTGCATCAAAGTTTTTGCCGGCAAGAAATGTTAACCCGAGGTTGCGGATATAATTATCATCCACCAAAAAATCCCGCATCACAAAGGGTTCATCCGCCCGATTCCTTTTGTAATCGCTCGATCGGTCACTCCACGTACCCAGCTTGTGCGATACCCCACCTACACTCACAACGCCCGACAGACTACGGACTTCATTAGCCATTTTTTCAAACTCTACGCCTTGCAACCGCACATTCAGGATATCCTTCTGATTAAATCCATAATCAGCGGTAAGCATAAAGTTTACCTGGTTGTAGATCACCAGCACCACAATCACAAAAATGACAGACAAAGTGAACTGCGTTACCATTAATGCTTTTCGGAATGTAAGTCGTGAATACACTTTTACAGAGCCTGAATCCTTTAATACTTTTAAAGGTTGAAACGCGGAGAGATACCCTGCCGGCAACAACCCGGCAATGATACCCACAACCATGGCAAAGCCTACAAAAAGAAAATACAGCGACACGTCCTCCTCCAGGTTCATGGAGAATTCTTCATTGAGAGGTAATTGTAAATAACCGGTTTTCAGAAACTGAAGCAGGAGGTACGAAAACACAAGCGCGATTAATGCAAACGTTACTGTCTCGCCCACAAACTGGAAAAACACCTGATAACGCTTTGCTCCCACAATTTTGCGCACGCCAATTTCACGGGCACGGGTAAGTGACTTGGCAATCATCAGGTTGGTGAAATTGAAAATGGACATGATTAGTACAACGCCTGCCAGAGTGCCCAGAAAAAATAGAAGGAAGGTAGGCATGCCCGAACCCATCTGGTTGGATAGCTCCGGCCCCGGAGTAATGTCTTCCAGCGGATGCAAATAAAACTCATAACCCTTATCGCGGGTTTCAAGTTTAAGATTAGTATAGTGCTTCTTATAGATGGCTGCAAGTGCTTCTTTCACTTCGGCTTCTGTGCGACCGGGTTTTAATTTAAAGTAGATGTAATTGCCATAATAATTATTCCAGTTATCGATGGATGCATTTACGATCCCGTCTTTCTCCCACACTGGCAAGGCAGCAGTTGAAGCGAGCGCATCAAATTCAAAATGAGTTTTGCTGGGAAACTCTTTCAACACCCCGGTAACCGTAAATTCACCATAGCCACTAAGCGAGAGCGTTTGCCCCAGTGGTTCCTGAGTACCAAAAATTCGGTTGGCCGATTCTTGAGTAAGAATTAAATTGTTGGGTTCATTCAATGCAGTGGCCGGATTTCCTTTTTCCAATTGAAAATTAAATACAGCTAAAAAAGAGGGATCTACGATTAGCCCCTGCACCGGAACATTCACGTTGCCATAGGTTGCATCGCCATTTAACCGACTGCTGATCGAGACCACATTCTCTGTGAAGGTATACTCCTCTTTTAAAGCCCGTCCGATGGGTAATGGTGCAGAGGCATAGGGTTCACGCCCACCATCCACCCGTAAGGCCATGGTGTTTACCCTATAAATACGATCGCTGTCATGATGAAAATTGTCGAAGGTCAATTGTTCCTTCACGATCAGGATAATCAACATGCCCAGCGACATACTGACGGATAACCCAATGAGGTTAATGATGGAGAATGACTTATTGCGAATGATGTTTCGAAGGGCGGTGGTGAGGATACTTTTCAGCATAGGTATGGGGTTCGAGTTATTCCATTACAATCAGGGTGCCACAGGGATAACAGCCTAAAAACGACTGGATGCGAAATCTCTTAAGAGCGGTTGTCTCCTGACCGAACAAAATCGTCCGATAGCGGGCAATAGTAAACAACTAGATGCGAAAGGTCACTCCTGCTTTCTAAAGAAATTCAACTGCAGTATAAAATATTAGCTTTAAGCCTTGATCTTTATCTCACCAGACTTATAAAGTTCAAGTGCATGCTTCAAAATCATTTTTATTTTTCTAATGGGTAAATCTTTGTTTGGATCTACCAACAGGATCTTCATGCGTGAGCGTTTTTCAATCAACAAGCCAGGATGGTTTAGCCGCTTGCCCTCTACCATTCCCAGATACGGTTGTTTGTGCTTTTTATGAACCCACAGGTAACAAAACATTTTTCCCTTATAACAAAAGAAAGGCATCGCATATTTCCAGGCCGTGGTAATCTCCTTGTCTTGCGACAGTATAATTTCACGCAAGGCCAATAAACAACTTTTTATCGGTTCCGGTTGCCTGAGATAAAAAATATCGAGACCACTTTCCACTAAGTACCTTTTATTCCTTCACCAAACATAATTCGGTGGCCATCAACAGTGCGAACTGAAAACTCGCGCTGGCCCCAGGGTTTGTCTTCTATATCACTTAAAATATCAACTGCTTTTCCACGATACTCATGATATAATTCGTCAATGTTCTCCACATCGATGTATGCAAAGTAAGAATGATTCACCGTTTCAAAAGCTGACCGGTCATCAGGACACTCACCCAGCATCACCATAAATTTATCCCGAGCCAGAAAATGCCAGCCAGCATCAGACCACACGGTAGTAAAGCCGAGTTTTTCTTTATAATAGGTGGCTGACTTGTTTAAATCCTGTACAGCCAGTACAAACCTGGTACCGATAATTTTTGAATTATTCATGGGAAGTGGTTTAACTTTTAGCAAACTGAATAAATCCCTGATAAAAATCATATTATTCAAGCTACAAAAGATACGGCCGAGAAAATTCATTTCGAGTATCTTTATCAAAACAATAAACTTCCCGCACATGGCAAAGCCGATCCCAACGATTGATGAAACGAAAGCCCTTAACAAGCCATCTCGAAAAGTAAGTGAAGGCGACATTATTACGGGGGATACCCCTGAAGCTGCCCGTGCTAATACAGTGAACAGGAAATTGCGGGCAAAATTAAATGGAGAGGCTGCCGTACTAAAAGACAAGTTTAAACAACCTGGTGACAAACGAGCTATCGTAGAAAATTACCTGGCCAACTTTCCTGCCGAAGAAAAGAAACTGCTGTTAAAGATACTCAAGCAAGAATTTAAACTGAATCCCACCAAACTAACCCGTGACGTAGAACTGGCAGACGGCTGGCAAGATGGTGGCTATCCCTACAAATATTTAATGTCGCGCAAGAACTATGAATTCCAAAAATATAATACACAGGTTGAGTTATTAAAGCTCCAAGCATGGGTAAAGGAAACCGGAAGTCGTGTGATTGTACTATTTGAAGGAAGAGATGCAGCTGGAAAAGGGGGAACTATCAAAAGGATGATGGAACACCTGAATCCTCGTGGAGCGCGGGTAGTAGCCCTCGAAAAACCTACCCATGAAGAACGTGGCCAATGGTATTTTCAACGCTATGTAAAACACTTACCCACCAATGGCGAGATTGTACTGTTCGACCGCTCGTGGTACAATCGTGCCGGTGTAGAACGAGTGATGGGCTTTTGTACCAAAGATGAATACCTGGAATTTATGCGACAGGCCCCGGAATTCGAGCGTAACCTGGTACGCAGTGGTATTATCTTATTCAAGTTCTGGTTTTCTGTAAGTAAGGATGAACAAAGACGCAGGTTCAAGGACAGAAAAACCCATCCCCTGAAACAATGGAAACTTTCACCCATTGATAAAGCCTCGCTGGATAAATGGGATGATTACACCGA
Source organism: Cyclobacteriaceae bacterium (assembly GCA_035408225.1). Classification (GTDB taxonomy): domain Bacteria; phylum Bacteroidota; class Bacteroidia; order Cytophagales; family Cyclobacteriaceae; genus ELB16-189. The sequence continues at coordinate 4,462 of DAOOCD010000172.1, forward strand.
AGCAAAAGAAAAAATGTTTTTTCACACCGATACCTCCGATGCTCCGTGGACGGTCGTAAAATCAAATTGTAAAAAACGGGCTCGGTTAAATGCAGTGCGTTACATCTTGAATAAGATTCCATACAGCAACAAAGATCCGCACATGATCGGTAAAGTGGATCCGCTTATTGTAGGCCGCTCCAATGTTATCTATGAAAAAGGGGAAGATCACCTGCTGGAGAACCTAAGCTTCGCGAAGCCAAAGATTAAAAAGTAAACATTAGCTGTTTGCGTTCGTAATTACTTACCCGCTTTTAGCAACACTTTCTTTCCGGTGCGCGAACTTTGTATGGCAGCCTCCAGGATCTCGACTACGATAAGATTGTTTTCAAGAGAAGAAAGATCATAGGCCGGCAGTGTTATCTCTTTTTTAATAACGGCTGCAAGCAAAGCAAACGGATCATCATAGGGAGCAGCACGTTCAGTCAGTACTTCAGAATGCTCTTTGTCTTCCCCTTTAAAGCGCATGCGCAGATTTGTTCTGTTGTCGCTAAGCACATAGCCGGTAGCGCCATAAACTTCCATATCCTTTCGACTAAAAGGCCAATTCCATGATGCCTGAATGATGCCCTGCATGCCAGGATACTCAACCACAATCGTAGCTTCGTCATCTACCTTCGGATAAACATCCGTTTTAAAGTGTTGCAGCACGGCCGTTACCGACACGGGTCGTTGTCCGTTGGCAAGCCACGTAATCAGGTTGGCACCATAACATCCAAAGTCAATTACAGCTCCACCCCCATTTTGCTTAGGATCCGTAAGCCAATCCAGAAACTCTTTATTAACGCCAATTTCTTTCGGTCCCTCATGTCCATCATGAACCACTATTTTTCTCAGTTTGCCCAAACGATCTTGCTGCACCATTTCGAATGCTTTATGGTTGGTAGCATACCAGGTAGTTTCGTAATTGGTAAGCAGCTGGATGTTGTACTTCCTTGCAAGAGTTTGCATTTGTTGTGCATGATCCAGGTTGACAGCCAACGGTTTTTCCACCATTACATGAATGCCTCGCGGAGCGCAGGCCTGCACGACCGCAAGGTGTTCAAAGATAGAACCAAAGGCAGTAACCGCTTCGGGTTTTGTTTTTTCAAGCATCTCCTCCAGCGAACTGAACAGGAGCGACATCGGCAAGCCATGTTGTTCAAGATACCGTTTGGCCAGTTCCTTATTGGGTTCGGCAATGCCCACGATTTGTATATCGCCACGATCCGCCCGACCAAGAATCCAATGCACATGCGAGTGTGTGAGACCAGCAACTCCAACTCGCAAAGGTACTGCATAAGCACAACTTGTGATCAAAAGAAGGTACAATACAAAAGCAGAGATTTTCATGTAAGCAAACTCTTTAATGATTTTAATACAACCATCAGTGCAGGTATAATTCCTTAAAATATTTTAATTGTTGTCCGGGAAGTATCATTTTCCAGAAGTCCTTTTTTTCAATAATTCCTTTATCGATCAGCCTCTTACTGTCTACATAAACTCGGTAAATCAAAAGGTACGCGAATAAAAGTATAACAAACCAGGTCGAGGTTATCAGCTCTGATTTACGCAAAGCCACAATAGCCACAACCGGAATTGTGATTGATAAGTAGTAGATGAAAATATTTTTTACTGTCATTAATTACTTTACTTAACCTTCACATAAATATGCCGGATATTCTTGTTGCCAGACTCGCGTTCATCTATAACAAATTTGCCCGTACTTCTGATCAACGACAATAGTTTTGAGAACCCATAATTACGGGGATCAAAGTCGGCTTTCTTTTTCAGTATAAAACTTCCCAACTCACCTAAAAAGGTCCAGCCACTTTCGTCTGCCAGGTCGGCCACGCTTTCCGTCAGGAGTTTGATCAGGGCATTGTCTACTTTGTTTAGCGGACTGCTTTCGGGTTTTGCTTTAACTTGCCTGGCTTCGCGGGTAGGTTCTGGTTTTGCGCGTAAGATTTCGAGATAGATAAATTTATCGCAGGCGGTAATGAAGGGCAACGGAGTTTTCTTCTCCCCGATGCCGATTACTTTCATACCGGTTTCGCGAAGGCGTGTTGCGAGGCGTGTAAAGTCACTATCTGACGAGACAATACAAAAGCCATCTACTTTTTCGGAATATAAAATATCCATCGCATCGATGATCAAGGCGCTGTCGCTTGAATTTTTTCCTGTCGTGTAACTATATTGCTGAATGGGCGTGATAGCATTTTCCAATAGCACGTTCTTCCAGCCCGACACTGTGGGCTTAGTCCAATCGGCATAAATCCGCTTGATGGTAGGCGTGCCGTTCTTGGAGATTTCTTCCAGCATCTCCTTGATGTGCGAATAAGGAACATTGTCGGCATCAATCAGGACAGCCAGGCGTAAGTCATTCATGCTTTTATAGGTAAACCTTGTATAAGGTTGACGAAGATAACATAAAAAGTTGGTGGTCAACCGTCAAATGAAATACATTGTAACAAATCAACACCCTTAATCGACTTAGGTTATATGTGGAAACTTATTGACTACCTGAAACAACGTTGGATTATCAAGTTGTTTGTGATCTACCTTCGGTACCTGATTGGTTTTGCATTTGTCTTTGCTTCAATCGTTAAAATAAAAGGCGAGCGATTTACCAGCATCCCGGCCACCGAACCGGTTGGATATTTCTTTGAAGCCCTGTATCAATCCGGGTTTTATTGGAATTTTTTAGGCTGGGCTCAATTCATCAGTGGTGCCCTATTAATGTCGCAACGATTTTCAACCATCGGGGCATTTGTGTTCTTTCCGGTTATTCTCAACGTTTCTCTTATCACAAATTCCATTGATTTCGGATCGGGAACGCCTGTAATAACTACGCTCATGTTATTGGGAACAACATTTCTTTTGCTCTGGGATTACAAAAAATGGATTATCCTGTTCTACTATGATCATCACATAAAACTGGATCTCACCCACGAACCGGAAGATAGGCTCATGACTGACCCGGTGTGGACCATAACCGGAGTCACCTTCGTGTTATTAACTGTGACTGTACAAATAAATACACCAAGTCGGGCATTAATACTGGGTTGGCTGGTAACGATGTTATTGGTAGGACTTGGAGCGATGGCTGCTGGACTGATCCGATACCGGAAAAGAAGACAAAAGGCATAGTTGGAGAAAATATCGACCAAAGGCATTAAGACACTTCCGTCCTTCCTTCAAAGCTTCCATGGCTTATCTATATTTGCACAATCCAAATAGTGAAGACTGGTGTCGGCCATTAAAAAAATCTCTGTCCTCTTTTTTATAATCCTGTTTTCGTGCGACAGCAACGAGGAAACACCTGATTTCGATTGCGCTAACAGCACCTTACAAATTTCCCTGGTTCAGAAAAAAGACCTTGCCTCGTGCGCATTCAACAATGG
>DAOOCD010000173.1:0-7822 GCA_035408225.1 Cyclobacteriaceae bacterium
GAGCTGCCAATACCAGCACTGGAAAAGTCAGCAGCATGAAAATGGTAAGCTTGGGGTAAAGGATAAATATTACAGGAATGCCTATTAGTAAGACTAATAATTGACGGAGCAACTCCGCAAGCGTGAATGTAAAGGTGTCCTGCAATGTACTTACATCCGAAGTAATTCGGCTGATAAGTTCGCCTACCCTGCGGCTGTCAAAAAAGGTGAGTGGTAGCCAAACAATTTTTGTGTAGACATGTTGACGGAGATCAGCCAGGGTGCGCTCACTAACAAAAGTGAATGTATAAACCCGGATAAATGAAAATACACTTTGGATTAACAGAATTCCAATCAGGGCTAAGGCAATCTGGTTGATGCTTGTAAAGAAAAAATCTTTTTTGCCCTGAGCAACATCCAGCAGCTTTCCCGCAAAATAGGGGAAGGCAAGTAACGTGCCACTGGAAAGGCCCAAAGCAACTAACCCCAGGATGAACGTCCATCGATAGGGTAGCACAAAACGAAAAACCCCAATCAGCTTTTGAAACCCAGATTTGTTGAGAGGGCGCTTTTCTCCATCAGCTACTGAAGTTCGTTTTGCCATATATGTGCTGACGTGTTTGGGTGGAGATTAGTGTACAGTAGGCAGAAAAGATCCCGCAATTGAAAACTTAACAGAGTCACTTAAAATCATTTTTTGTGTTCCGGTTAATTCATATCGGTTTAATAAAAGGGTCCCGGAAGTATCATCAAATTCAAGTTGAAGATTTCGTTTTGTTAAGTAGAGAGTATTGTTTTCAACATAATAGGATTCGATTTTCTTTAGGTGATGAAAATCGTTGTGGTAATAGAAATTCACAAAAGGCACAGGGGAAGGATTTTTTGATTTGTACCTACGAACGAGAAGATTGCTACGACTATCCTTCTCGCCATCTGAAATTTCATAGGCATCGCGGTAAAGCGGCTTGTTTATTACATCGAGTTGACGAAATACATCCAACTCGTGGGCAAGTATGGCACTATCAGTCTTCATGGTTGATTGATCACTTTTGCCATCCAACGAAACAGTTTTGGACAGTGAGGCATTAGCTTTTGCCAGTGAAGCAATTTGTGTATTAATCAAACTATCGAAATCAAAATATGGCTTATCATATTTCAGATTCGTTTGATTACACGACACGCACGCAATAACCGCTATCAGGAAAAACAGGGAACGCACAAACATTATTTATCAATCAACACGGTGCCAGTCATTTCTTTGGGGATTGAGATACCCATCAAGGTTAAAATAGTTGGAGCGAGATCGCCAAGTTTACCGTCTTTCATCTTACCAGTGTATGAGTCATCAACAAGAATGCAAGGTACCAGGTTGGTGGTATGAGCCGTATTAGGTGTACCATCGTCATTGATCATCATATCGGCATTACCATGATCGGCAATGATTATGATCGAATATCCATTTTTACGGGCGGTTTCAGTTACGGCTTCATTGCATTGGTCAACCGTTTCAACCGCCTTTACAGCGGCTTCAAAAACGCCCGTATGACCAACCATATCTGGATTGGCAAAATTCAAGCAGATAAAATCAGCGCTCTTCTTTTCAAGTTCAGGAATGATTTTATCGCGGATATCGCGCGCACTCATCTCAGGTTTTAAATCGTAGGTAGCCACTTTAGGGGATGGGCACATGAGCCTTGATTCGCCAGGGAAAACTTCTTCGCGGCCACCCGAAAAGAAGAACGTTACGTGCGGATACTTTTCTGTTTCAGCGATACGGATTTGTTTCTTGCCCGCCTTTGATACAATCTCGCCCAGTGTATTTTCAAGGTTATCCTTATCAAAAATCACATTCACACCTTTGAAGGTATCATCGTAATTTGTAAGGGTAACATAATGAAGGTTGAGCTTATACATGTTTTGTTCATGGAAATCTTGCTGGGTAAGTGCCATTGTAATTTCGCGTCCGCGGTCAGTACGGAAGTTGAAGCATAGTACCACATCACCATCTTTAATAGTTGCGATCGGTTGATTGTTGGCATCCACTGAAACGATTGGCTTTATGAACTCATCCGTCACTCCGGCTTCATATGATTTCTCAACGGCCGCTACAACATCAGAAGTTTTCTCGCCCGTACCATGCACCATTACATCGTACGCAAGTTTAACCCGCTCCCATCTCTTATCGCGATCCATTGCATAATAACGGCCTACCACACTAGCGACTTGGCCGGTCGTTTTGGCAAGATGATTCTTTAAATCAGTTAAATACCCTACACCTCCTTTGGGATCGGTATCGCGGCCGTCCATGAAGGCATGGATGAAAACATTTTTGAGTCCCTGGTTATAGGCGATAGTACACAAGCCTTTTAAATGATAGATGTGTGAGTGCACACCCCCATCGGACAACAGGCCAATTAAGTGAATCGATTTATTGTTCTTTTTCGCGTAGCTTAAAGCTTCTACCAGCACCGGGTTGCTATCCAGTTCCTTTTCTTCAACAGCCTTGTTAACACGCACTAAATCCTGATATACCACTCTTCCGGCACCAATGTTCATGTGACCTACTTCGGAGTTACCCATTTGACCTGCAGGCAAACCAACCGCGAGACCTGAAGCTTCGAGCTTACTATGCGGATATTTTTTGTATAAAGAGTTTATGTAAGGGGTCTTGGCATTGTCGATGGCTGATACCTTCTTGTTTTTGGCAATTCCCCAACCATCTAAAATCATCAACAGCACTTTCTTATTCATGGTAATTTGTTTTGAATTTGAGAGATCAAATATATGGGTGATTTACCGCATTTGTCGCTCTTTTTAGGTTTGTTCTGAACCTCATACATCAAAAACAAATGTTAGGTTCCACAATGCAGGAGGTTAGATTTTTGGTTACCGTATTAATGGCATAATTTTGGAGTAATGTTGAGCGCTATGAAGAGCAAAAAGTGGGTTTTTATAATCGTTTTCGCCTTGATCTCGCATTTGATGTGGGCTCAGACTGACATTTTTGCGCCCATGCGAGATGTATTGAAGACCGGAAACGCTAAAGAACTGGCCAAGTACTTCAATCAGTCGGTCGATATCAACCTTGAAGGTGAAGTGAATACATACAGCAAAGCACAGGCAGAATTTGTGTTGCGTGATTTTTTCAAAAAGTACCCTTCTTCGGATTTCACTATTGAACATACCGGTGCATCCAAAAGTGGATTGCAGTACGCTATTGGTAACTACAAAAGCAACAACGATCAGTTTAATGTGCTAATCCGCGTAAAGCAATCGGGAAGTGCTTACCTCATTCACGAAATCAGCTTTGTGAAGGAGTGATGGGACTGACCTATCTTACGGATCAAGCCATTCACGATTTTATTCAACTCGCATTAGCCGAAGATCTTGGCGAAGGAGATCATTCAACATTGGGTGCAGTACCCGCTTCAAAGAAAGGCAAAGCTCGGCTATTGGTAAAAGATGAGGGTATTATTGCCGGACTTACCATAGCCGGGAAAATTTTTCATCAAATGGACCCGACTCTTAACATTACATTTTTTAAGAAAGAGGGCGAACCTATTCAAAAGGGCGAAGTGGCTTTTATAGTGGAAGGTTGCGCGCAGTCGATCTTATCGGCCGAGCGACTTGTGCTCAACTGCATGCAACGCATGAGTGGCATTGCAACCTACACGCATCGACTGTGCAAACTAATAGAAGGCACGAGTGCACAACTCATGGATACGCGCAAAACAACACCCAACTTCCGATTAATGGAAAAGTGGGCGGTAGCTATTGGAGGTGGCAAGAATCATCGGTATGCCTTGTATGACATGGTGATGCTAAAGGATAATCACATCGATATGGCTGGTGGGATCAGGCCGGCCATTGAAAATATTAAAAAGTATCTGACCGTTCACAACAAGAATTTGAATATAGAAGTAGAAACCCGCACGCTGAAAGAAGTTGAAGAAGTGATAGCGGTAGGGGGCATCGATGTAATCATGCTCGACAACATGAGTATAGAAGACATGAAGCAAGCCGTGAAGTTGATAGCGGGAAAATTCAAAACCGAAGCCAGTGGTGGAATCACCGAAACCACCTTACCTGCTGTTGCCGCATGCGGAGTAGATTATATTTCTGTAGGTGCACTCACCCATTCCGTTAAAAGTTTGGATTTGAGTTTGAAGTTGGAGAAATAAATAAGACCATAAGTTTTAGTCGCAGATACACAGATTTTAGAATAAGTGAATCTGGGGCTTGTTTCGTTTAGATTAGAAAATCCCACAAATCCCCATTATTTTTGCCCTCCTTAAAATTAGTACTGTTGCCATGATTGTGAAGACTCGTAACTATCGACTTGAAAAGAAAGACTATATCAAAATGGCCTTGAAGGCTATTTTAAAGCAACAATGGTGGGTTAGCCTGATCGTACTGGCCATTTGTCTCGGTTTTGTTTGGATTCAAAGCATCTGGTGGTTTATTGGGGCTGCCCTCGGTGCAGGTTTGTATTTGTTGTTTTGGTGGATTCAATTCTATGGAGTTACCCAACTGGAACAAGGCAAGATGCTGTTCGAACGGTTCTCATACGAAATTACGAGCCAACAGATTGTGATGAAACTGAATGCCCGCGAAGGAATGCCTATGAAGTGGGATCAGATCAAGAGCGCACAAGTAGGCAAGGATTATTTTCTTCTTTTTGTGAACAAAGCCCAACTCATTCATTTACCCTTTAAAATTTTCAATACCGAAAATGAGCGAAAGTTTTTACTAAGCATTTTAAAGAACAAAGGCTTGGTTAAATAAACTCTGACTACTTGATTCTGGTAGGGAGTATAAGGATATTTGAGAATGCCAGCTTTTCAGCGACAAGATTCAAGTGACGAGTTTCAAGCATCCAGGATCAAGAAACGCTTAAGTCCTGCGGAAGCTCTCGCTAAGATTCAACGTTACTGTGCTTATCAGGAGCGGTCGCACAAAGAAGTCAAAAACAAACTCTATGATTATGGTCTCTACGCCACCCAGGTGGAAGAGATTATTTCGCAGCTAATTACCGATGGTTTTCTAAACGAAGAGCGCTTTGCCAAAGCCTATGCCGGAGGTAAGTTTCGCATGAAGAAATGGGGTAAGCTGAAAATAAAAAATGAACTTGAATTTTTGGGGCTTACCAAAAACTGTATTCAGCGTGGTTTGAAAGAAATCGAATCTACAGATTATACTAAAACACTGAAAGTATTGATTAAGAAAAAATCGACCGAGATCACCGATGAAAACCGGTTTAAAAAGCGTGATAAGGTTGCGCGCTTTGTTATCGGTAAAGGCTATGAACCCGAATTGGTTTGGGAATATGTAAAAGACCTTTTGCCCGATTAGATTTGTATTCCGTACGACAAAGCGAAACGATTACAAAAACTACATTTGCTTTTCTTTCGTTAAGGCATTCATGAAAAACACAATTGCTCTTATATTCCTCGTCTTGGCCTTCAGTCAGCTTTTGGCGCAGGAAAGTGAAATCCGGACGAAGCATTTTAATTTAAAGAAGACCATTGCCCTCGAGGGGTATGACCCTGTTAGCTATTTTGACAGCAAGCCGTTGGAGGGAAAAAGTGAACATAAGTTTTCTTTCAAGGGCATTACCTATCTGTTTGCGAATGCAAACAACCTGGGCAAATTCAAAGCAAATCCAGAAAAGTATGAGCCTGCTTATGGTGGCTGGTGTGCCTATGCTATGGGCGAAACAGGTGAGAAAGTTAAAATTGACCCAGAAACCTATAAAATTATTGGTGGCAAGCTCTATTTATTTTACAATTTCTGGGGTAACAACACGCTTACGGATTGGAACAAAAATGAAGGGCCGTTAAAAGCAAAAGCAGACCAGAACTGGAAGAAAATCGCCCAATAGATCCTTTACAAGTCCAGATATCGCAAATGAGCCACAGTTTTCGATTATCTTTGAGAGGCTTAAGTTTGATTAGAATATGAAGCAACTTTATCAGGCAGGAAGAACAATCTTGACCCAACTATCGGATGTACTAAATCAGATCACCGAGGAAGATTTCTGCAAACCCTCTACGGCTTTGAGCAACTCAACGGTTGGTCAACATTTGCGCCATACGCTCGAGTTTTTTATTTGTCTTGAACAAGGATATGAATTGGGCATTGTGAATTATGACAAGCGCGTTCACAATAAGGCTATGGAAAACGATAAGCACGTTGCACTGCATACAATTAGCCAGATTCAGGAATTCGTTACAACTAATCAACGAGACAAAGCGTTAAAACTGGAAGTTGGCTACGAGCCGGATAGTGAGGAATGTGTAACCGTTGAAACCAATTATCTGCGCGAACTAACGTACAACATTGAACATGCCGTGCATCATATGGCCATTATGAAAATAGGTATTCGTGAAGTGGCCGACTATGTGAAATTGCCTTTAGGTTTTGGAGTTGCAGTTTCTACGATACGATACAAAGAAACCGAAATGGCAACACGCTAAATCCCTTTCCTTATTTTTGCACATTCAAAAATTCCGTGCAGAATATTTTCCGCAGTAAATTCTTTATCAAGCTCCGTAGTTGGGAGTACTGGCCTTTTGGCATTATTCAGGCCCCACTATTTTTTTTGTGGATCTGGTATGCATTAAAGGAGCGATCGCTTTTGTATTTCACTGCCTCCAATCCTTCCATCCTTACGGGAGGTATGATGGGAGAATCCAAATATGAAGTGTTACAACTTGTACCTGAATCCTTAAAACCAGTAACTAATTTAATTAAACTTCCGGCTACTGTAACAAGTATCACGGAAACAATGCGTAACAGCGGCCTAACTTTCCCCCTTATTTTCAAACCGGATTTAGGCGAGCGTGGCTGGATGGTACGTAGAATAAAAGATGAACGAGATATCGAACACTATCTGAAAGAAATTAAAATTGATTTTATCATGCAGGAGCTGGTTGATTTGCCATTAGAATTTGGTGTGTATTACATCAGGTTCCCTTCGCAATCCACTGGCTTTGTCAATTCCATTACTGGTAAAGAGTTTCTTTCTGTTACCGGTGATGGAAAGAAAACCTTACAGGAATTGATTCTCGAGAAAGATCGTGCAAAAATTCAGTGGGTGACACTTCGTAAGGTTTATGCCGATCGATTAGCAGACATCGTTCCATTGGGGAAAAAGCTGGAACTGGTTTCTATTGGCAATCATTGCCTGGGCACTACGTTTTTAAACTTTAATCACCTGATCAATGGCAAACTCAATTCTACTTTCGATTCAATCAGCAAAAAAATCAATGGCTTTTACTTTGGTCGTTATGATTTACGGTGTGCTTCGCTCAACGATTTGGAAAACGGGAATGTAAAAATTATGGAGCTTAATGGTTGTGGTGCCGAACCGGCTCATATCTATCAGCCCGGCTCCTCATTAATTGAAGCCGTGGGCGTGTTGATCACGCATTGGCGCAACCTCTATCGCGTAAGTAAAGAAAATCATGAACGTGGAGTTCCCTACCTTTCCCTCCACGAAGGCAAGCAGATTTATAAGAGAGTAAAGAGATACATGGCCCCCGGAGTATGATTTTACAAGTCTTTATTGTAGGTCTGATTTTTAGTTTTCTGGGGTCTATCCCTCCGGGCACCCTCAACCTGGCGGTGTTGCAGCTGGGCATGGAGCATAAAATCAAGACCGCGCTTCGGTTTGCCTTAGCGGTTTCAATTATTGAATATCCCTATGCGTGGATCGCTGTCGTATTTGAAGATTGGGTCACCTCCTCTCCGGTAATAGTCAATAATTTTCAATTGATTACCGCCATCGTTATGACAGTGATTGGTGGGTTTTCGGTGTGGTCGGCCCGTAAGCCTAGTGAGT
>DAOOCD010000174.1:0-7821 GCA_035408225.1 Cyclobacteriaceae bacterium
AACCCACCGTTACTGTTAGCACAAGAAACCTGGGTGATAGGATTGAAATCTGTGTTAAGGATAATGGCAACGGTATTCCTGATTCAATCAAAGAAAAGATCTTTCAGCATTTCTTCACTACCAAGCCAACCGGGCAAGGCACAGGATTAGGATTGAGTTTAAGTTATGATATTGTGAAGGCGCATGGCGGGGAGTTGAAGGTGGAAACAAAGGAGGGAGTGGGAAGTGAGTTTATCACTCAGTTGCCCATTGTTTGAACTAACATAAGCCATTGATTCCATTTTTGGCACCATTACCATTTTACAAAAAGGTTTAATGGACTTGCTATGATTGCCAAAAGTTCTTGTTGGTCGCTGACCAACACGTTATCAACTCTTCAAATCTATTGAACGCTGCGGATCATGCGACCCGCAACAATTTTTTTTACCAACACAAACCTATTTTGTACCGTCAGGTCTTAGGGTCTGATGAATCACAAACAACTTGTATTAATTCGCCTTCGCAAGCCCAACAACAACCTCCCAGTTGAACTGAACGAATTTATGAATAGATTCTTCGAGTATCCGTTCCTGATCGCTGTGAGCGCCAAATCCTTTCGGACCATCTTCGGCATCTGTCATTGGGCCAATGCCATAGCACTCCACTCCTTTCGCACGTAAAAAAGCCATGTCGGTAGCGCCCGTCAACATAGTCGGCAGAGATACGGCATTATAAATTTTCTTCAGGTTGCTTTCCACGGCTAAAAATGCTTCGGTATCAAGGCGTGATGGCCGCGCTGCCGGTCTTACATTCCGGTTAGTGCTTACGATCTCTATTTGCGAGTCGTTAATTACGCGTTTCATTTCAGCAAGCAGGTTCGTCATGTCTTCATCGGGCAAGGCACGAATATCGAGTGATGCTTCTGCCTCGCTTGGGATAATGTTGACCAGGTAGCCGCCTTTAATAATATTAGGTGAAATGGAGGTGCGCAACGTAGAGTATACACTCGGTTCCTTAGCGGCAAAATATTCCTGTGCCGCCTCAACGCCTTTGCCATCAACCAGTGCCAAATACCGGGCTGCTTCTGCCGGTGGACTGATCGCAGCAAGCCGGGTAAAGAAACTTCGTGTGGTTTCATTTAACCGCATTGGGGTTTGCCATGCAGCTATCTTTGCTACTGCCTGTGATAAGTGAACGACTGCATTGTCTTGCAAAGGCACCGAACCATGCCCTGCCGTTCCACGAGCTACCAACTTTATACCACGTGGAACCTTTTCAGTCGTAGCGATACCCGCATAGACTACTTTACCTTCTTTTCTTCTAACACCACCGCCTTCGGCAAAGCAATACTCCGCTTCTATTTCAGGCCAATGATTATTTACCATGTACTCGATACCAACACTTGTATTACCTTCTTCACCCGACTCGGCCAAAAAAATCACATCCCGATCCAGCGCTATGTTCAAACGCTTTAACTGGATCATCACCATCAGGGCTGCTACAACATTGTCCTTATCATCCACCGATCCTCTTGCATACACATAACCCCCTTCGCGGGTAGCTGAAAATGGCGGGTGTACCCACTTGGTAGTATCAACACTCACCACATCGGTATGGGCCATGACGAGAATTGGTTTCTTCTTGCCGCTTCCTTTAAGGCGGGCTACCAGGTTTGGGTGTTTGGGATCATTGGAAAAAACTTTGCTCGGAATTCCCTCCTTGTCCAAAACAGATTTTAAGTACTCTACCACCGGGGCTTCACTTCCTGTAGCAATACTGGAGTTAATCCGAAGAATTGCCTGAAAGTGTTTCATGGTTTCATCCTGTAGCTTGTTCCAGTCAGGTTGTTTGGTTTGAGCTTGAGCAGAAAAACAAAGCATCAAGAGCACGAGGACAATAGAAAGACGCATGGGTACGGTAGTTTAGGTTAATTGAAATCCAAGATAAGGATTTGTTTTATGGCACAAACAGCTGGCTGATAAATTATGTGATCAGAAGATGTTCAACGGGTGCAATCCTTTGTCTGCATGTCAATTTGGAAATATTGTTTACCTTGGAGTCATTAAAATCTCTTTATAATATTTACAATTCTCTTTACACAGCCAGGTGGCTCTGTAATCCTATGTTATCTATTCAGATAACGAAGGGAATAATCATTATTTAAATTTTATAAAGATGAAAATGAATCAAGAAAATAAAATTGCCATTCTTGGTGGTGGTGGAAGAACCGGAAAATATATCATTTCCCAATTGTTAAGTCTGGGCTACAGCTTAAAAGTTCTTCTCAGAAACCCTGAATATTTCCAACTTGAAAGTCCGTTTATCGAGATCATTAAAGGCGATGCAATTGATCCGGAAGCTATTCGCTCATTGGTTCAAGGTTGCCAGGCTGTTATCAGCACGGTAGGTCAGCGCAAGGATGAACCTCTTGTAGCTAGTCAGGCAACCACAAATATCATCAGCGCCATGACTGAGTACGGGATTAATCGTTACATTTTAGTGGCCGGAATAAATGTGGATACTCCTTTTGACAAAAAGGGCCCTGAAACACTTGCTGCAACTGAATGGATGAAAATGACCTTCCCTACCATTCACGCGGATAGACAAAAAACATATTCCATTTTGTCAACAAGCGATGTAAACTGGACTTTGGTCAGGGTTCCTTTCATTGAATTTACAGAAACAAAAAATGAAACAGTAGTTAGTTTAGAGGATTGTCGCGGAAACAGAATAAGTGCCAATGAAATTGCCTCTTTTGTTATTGAACAATTATCTGATAGCAGCTATGTCAAAAAATCACCTTTTATTGCCAGCGTCTAAATTGTCAAACAGTGAATCATTTCTGATTCACTGTTTTTCGATTCAAATAATTTATATCACTACTTAGATCTCTATGTCTTATGCTTGTTAGTGAAAACATAAAATTTTTCCTTTTTGAATTGTCAATTTCTCTATTACTGTATAAACGATCAATCAACAATTTTCCCTTCAAGCATTCGGGAATTAATGCCCATAAATTCAACAAAATTTCGTATTTCAAAATGAACCTTTATTTCCGTCCCGTTATTTTCAAAACGAAGATTCCAAACTTCGCTTCTAATACTCTCTTCAACAAACCTTGAGGTTAGTTGAATTGTAGTTGCGTCAGTCCAGGAATATTTTGATGCAACTTGAATGGGTAGACCTTGTATAGGTCTTGGTGGACCAGCTAAAGTATTTAATTTGGTTTTACTAAACTTCCAATTATCCAGACCTGCCATGATTTCATACTTTTCATCACCACGATCAACAACTATTTGGGCCTCAGTATTTTTGATGGATATTCTCAACGCCTGAATTCCGGCTTCATTTTGTGCAACCTCGATTCTCTTTCCGGAAATCCTGTTCAGCAGTGCTGATGGGCTAGCGGATGTTGTGCTAGGAAAGGCTAATATGGCAATTCTCTTTGCCAATTCAGCAGAAGACTTTTTATCCTCAGGTAGTGGTTTATCCTGCATGGCCGGAAGAAGATTATCCCATACCAGGTTTAATTCTTCTTGTGTGTTTATTGCCGCAGCGGTCAACACCACAACGGCATCTTTCTCGGGCAGTACGATGATAAACTGGCCCCCCAGGCCATCGGCCCGGTACCCATTGTTTCTACACCTCCAAAACTGATAACCATAACCTTGTTGCCAATCATTAAATTCTTTTGGTACGGTATTGCCCGGATCGATGCTATTGATTTGAAATGAAGTAGCTTCCTCAACCCAGGATTGCGGAACAATTTGTTTGCCGTTCCATTTCCCTTTTTGCAACAACATCTGACCAAATTTTGCCATGTCTTCCGACTGAATTTTTAGTCCGATTGCTCCAAACGTATAACCTTCACGCGTTTCATCCCAGGCAAGATTCTTAATACCCAGCGGATCAAATAGCCGGGGTTTAAGATAATCCAGCAACTTTTGTCCGGTAGCTTTTTGAACGATGGCCGACAACATAAATGTGGCCATGTTGTTGTATTTAAAAACAGAGCCTGGCTTGTTTTCAATCGCAGCAGACATAAAGGCTTTAGGCCAGTCGGTCGAACCCCTGACATTAAAGAGCGGATCGGTATTCATCCCTGTTGACATTTTGAGAAGATCCTGAACCGTCATTTCCTTCATGTACGTGCTAAGTGTATCCGGAAGGGATTGCAGAAAAAAGGATACAACCTTATCTGTAAGCTTGAGTTTATTTTCAGCAATAGCAATTCCAACTCCTACGGAAGTAAAACTTTTGCTGACAGAAAACATGACGTGTTTTAACTCTTTCCCATAGGGACTCCACCATCCTTGTGAAATAATTTTACCGTGACGCAAAATGACAAAACTATGAAGTTCATTCTGCCCTTTTTCAACAGCATCAAGAAACTTGAGGATACCTGCTGAAGATACGCCCTCTGCTTCCGGAGTACTTACGGGCAGCGTGTTACTATAAGCGTTTTTGTTCTGCGCATAATTGTATGCGCCACACAAGCAAACCAGAATTGCTATTGAAAGTGTTTTGCGAACTACTTGGATTATATTTTTCATAAGTTGCTAATTGAGTTTAAACCAAATAGGAAGAGACAATGATCTGTCTGGCCGCATTGTTTATAGATGCCAACATTTATCCTAAAGTAAGAATTTTGTTGCTTAAACCAATCCGGCAAAACCCATAAAGGCCATCGAGAGAATGCTGGCGGTAATGAGCGCTGCGGGAATGCCTTGCATGTATTCTGGCAGGTCGGCTGTATCGAGTTGTTCGCGCAAGCTGGAGAAAAGGGCTATGGCCAACGTAAAGCCAACAGAGTTACCAATCGCGAAGATCACACTTTCCAACAGATTGAAGTTGTTCTGAATCACTAGAATTGCTACCCCTAATATTGTACAATTGGTGGTAATGAGTGGCAGATACACCCCTAATGCCTGGTATAAATCAGGGCTTACTTTCTTCAAAACAATTTCAACTACTTGAACTAAAAAGGCAATCACCAAAATGTAGGTCACTGTTTGCATGTAAGCAATGTCGAGCGGAATGAGAATGTAATGTTGCACGAGGTAAGTCATGATGGTAGAGATCACCATTACAAAAATGACAGCCCCACCCATGCCCACGGCTGTCGAGGTATTTTTAGATACACCCAGAAATGGACAGATGCCTAAAAACTTCGCCAACACTATGTTGTTGATGAAGATAGTCGAAATGATGATTACGAGATATTCCATACACTATATCTTAAGAATGTGCCGGTTTTCTTTTCTTCAACCACGTCATTACCGCAATTATGAATCCTAATGTTATGAAAGCACCGGGAGCAAGAATAAAGACGAGCATACCATCAGCATCTACCAACTTGACACCAAACACCGAAAGACTGCCAAGCAATTCGCGGATCGTGCCCAGCAAGGTTAATGCGAGTGTAAACCCGATGCCCATACCGAGCCCATCAAGCATGCTTGCAAAAACAGTGTTGCGCGAAGCAAAGGCTTCGGCCCGACCCAACACAATGCAATTCACTACAATAAGGGGAATGAATAACCCGAGTTGTTCATTGAGGGCCGGTGTATAGGCTTCCATCAACAACTGAACAACGGTAACAAAGGCGGCAATGATCACAATGAATGCCGGGATACGCACTTTATCAGGGATTACATTTTTTACCAACGCAATCGCGAGGTTCGACATCACCAGCACAAAAGCCGTAGCTGCCCCCATGCCAATGCCATTGATAGCGGAAGATGTAACACCCAGGGTGGGGCAACAGCCCAGCAGCAACACAAAGACCGGGTTCTCCTTGATAATTCCGTTCAGGAAATTTTCCTTATTGTTAGTCGTTGCCATAATTCTGAGATTGAAACGTGTCATACGCTACTTGTACCGCTTCCGAAAATGCCCGCGAGCTGATGGTAGCCCCGGTGATTGCATCTACATCACCCCCATCTTTCTTTACTTTCAGTATCATTTGTGTGGGGTTCTTTCCAAAAAACTGATCCAGAAATTTTGGTGACGACATTTTAGAACCTAAACCTGGTGTTTCTTTGTGTTCTATCACCACAATGCGTTGGATGTTGCCGTTGATATCAAAACCTACCATAAGCCACACATCACCACTATATCCTTTTGATGATTTTGTTTTCACGGCAATACCGATCAACTCACCCTTCGCTTTAGCAGGAAAAAACTCAAGACTGTCTTTGCCATCCGGAGTGGCTACTTTATATTGTTCCGTTACCGGATTATTATCATAGCCTGAAATCACACCCTGTATAGCGCGCAATTGTTTTTCCATCTGAGCTTTTGCGATGGGCGCTTTGGTCCATTGATATACATAACCCAACGATAAGCCGGCCAGCAACGTGATCACCGTAAGAGTGACCAGCAGATTTAAGAAAGATGATTTTATCGTTGCCATAGTTTACTGTTAGGCGTCCGACCGCTAAGAGCGGTCTGACGCCTCTATTGTCGTTTCGCTTTCTCTTTTACAACTCCATACCGGGGTTCTTTCGCAAACTTGTTGATCATAGGCACAAAGGCATTCATAATCAAAATCGCAAACGATACACCTTCCGGATAACTTCCAAACAAACGGATTAATACCGTTAGCACCCCAATGCCAACACCAAAGATGATCATGCCGCGATGCGTGAATGGTGAAGTAACATAATCCGTTGCCATAAACACCGCCCCTAACATAACCCCACCTGTTAATACATGAAATAATGGACTGGCATATCTGGCTGGATTAATCAACCAGAAAATACCCGTCATGATTGCCACTGTGAAAATCATCGAGACCGGAATATGCCAGGTAATAATTCTTCGGTAAAGCATGTAGATCAAACCTAACAAAAGTGCAAAGGCTGACATCTCCCCTAAACTTCCCCCCTGCAATCCAAAAAAGAAATCTGTATACGATGGCATTTTACTCATGAGTGCATCGACATTTTCACCAGCCCGCATGCCTTCTTTCAAAATCCCCAAGGGAGTGGCACTTGTTACGGCATCGAGTGACCATGTTGCTCCCACTATTGGCCAGCTAGTCATTGCAACGGGAAATGACAAGAGTAAAAAAACGCGACCGACTAAAGCTGGGTTGAAAGGATTGTTCCCTAACCCACCAAAACTCATTTTACCTATGCCGATGGCAACGGCACTGCCGATAAGAATAATGTACCAGGGCAGATTGCTGGGAACATTAAAAGCGAGTAACATGCCAGTGATAATAGCTGAGCCATCATAAATACTGGCTGGTTTATTCAACAGGTATTTTGCAATGGCATACTCGATCGCTACACAAAAGATTACGGCAAGCGAAGTAACATATAACGAACCAAGACCAAAGTTGTAAATTGAGAAAGCAAGTGCCGGAATCATCGCGAAAATCACCCCGCGCATAATTTGCGGCACCGTAAGTTCTGTATGAACGTGTGGTGATGGTGATACGGTGAGAAGTCCGGTGCTCATGCTTTCTTAGGTTTTCTGATTTGGGTTTTCCCTAACCGGATATAATCCAGAATCGGTCTGTTGGATGGACAAACAAAAGAGCACGATCCACACTCGATACAGTCTAAAATGTGTTCTTCCTTTGCCCGTTGACTATTTCCTTTCTTTGAGAGTATTAATAAATGGTAAGGCTCCAGCCCCATCGGGCAAGCTTCAATACACTTGCCGCAATGCACACAGTTATATATTTCTGCACGGGTGGATTCTTCTTTTGGTATTAACAAAATACCCGAAGTTCCTTTTGCAATCGGAACATCCAGATCGGCAATGGCTTTACCCATCATTGGCCCACCACCTACAATTTTGCCTGTATCTTCGGGGACACCCCCCGCAGCA
>DAOOCD010000175.1:0-7763 GCA_035408225.1 Cyclobacteriaceae bacterium
CTTTCGATGTTTTCAAATATCTTCTTAAAATCAATTATCACACAAGCCATAATCAACTCCGTTCTAGTCTCATCTCTGCATATTTTGAGACAAAACCAAGTCTTTCATACAAGCTCCTTGCGGGATTATTATACTCAACATGTAAAGCAATTGACCCCTTGCAATTTTCAATTATTTTTCTAATGATTGAAGACCCTATGCCTTGTCCCCTGTGATCTTCTGAAACTGCTATGTATACAAGAAACACATTGGGGATGTACAAATCCATACCCGAATAGTTCACAACAGAAGCACCAATTACTTCTCTGTTGTCCATCGCTACAATAATGAAACCGCCCTTGCCTACATCCTTTGAAAACGAATACTCGATTGCCTTGATAATAGCTTGTTTCGTGTCTTCGTACGGTATTGACTGGTAATGTATGAAATCCGCTAGCGCCTCTATTGAAATGTAGTTAGCTAATGATATCGCATCGTGTATCAAAGTATATTCAATCATGTCACTACCTCAATTGTAACTGACTAATGGAAATAAAAATGAAACGCCGCTGATTTGGCATTTGTTTGGCAAAATGACGCCACTTCTTGAGTGTAGTCCCCAAAAAGCGGTCCCCCTATCAACTGGTGATGGACCATACCAATGTTACGTAAATTCACCTCCAGTAGTCTAACTTTGTTGTTATTATCAACAATATAATCGAACCCTAACACCCTGTGATGGTAAAATGCTGCCCCTATCTGCTTAGTGAGTTCAACCATTTCGTTATATTTTGGTACTTTGTCACTTGAAATGATTCTTGTTATCTTCGGATCAGCTGTTTTATCACCAAATCTACTTATCGCAAAATCAGATAACCTACCATCTTTATCAATTCCCCGTCGATATCCACCATTCCTAAGATAGTTTTGAAATGAGTCCTGAGGACTAGCGTATCTTAAGTATGAATGTAAAACATGGATCTCATTACTGGTCACAGACCTATAAGTAAACATGCGCAGAATATTGGTTGCCTCATTATTGAATGAAGCAAACCAATCGCACTGCTGTATTCTTTCTTGAAGAATAAAATTCACTTTATATACATTACTTAGAATCTCTATAAGTTGCTTTAATTCTACGCGGCTACCATCAATGAAAAAAAGGGTCCCTCTTCTTTCAATGACAGATACATTATCCCCAGCCCCTGTTTCGGTAGCTGGTTTTAATATATAATCCTTATCATCCTCCAGACCCTGCAGAATTCCATTTACCTCGCTGATGGCCACGGGGTTAAAATCACCGTCATAAAACTCACCACCAATGCCTCTTAGATATACTTTGGGAAACATTTCCCTAAACTCATGTAAGTATCTCTCAAAGAAGTTCTTATCATTATAGGCGAGGGCAAAAAGACGATTGTTTAAAGCTGGTTCAACTCGAGTGTAGTAAATATCTTCAGGGATGAATTCAGGAGAAACCTTCCCAGATATAGAACATGCGCAATTCAGAAACAACATACTCGGTGTAATTCCAAGTGGACTCCATAGTCTGCAATACTCTCTGAAAACACCACCATCTACACCTTGCAGGACTTTTCCTCTACAAATGTTTTTTAGTTTTATGTTGCAATTTCTAATGATCTTCCTATCGTGCATGTGCAAGTACATACGATGCCCTAACTTCTTATATTTTTTCATTTTAATCCTTTGCTTAAAAACTCCGAATGCCTGTTAACTATTTTTTTTGTTTCTTTGATATTATTGAAATACTCGCCTGCAATCAATCTTCCCCGCTTTCCAATGATGTCGGATTGCTCTCTGTTGTCGAGAGCATACCTGATAGTATTAGCAATCTCATAACTTGTATTGTCCTTAATAAGATATGCACTAACTCTATCTTGTAAAAAAACAGGTATATCGCTAACTTCTGACACAATAACAGGCCTGCCAGAAGCAAGATACTCCACGAGTTTTGTTGGAAATCCGTATGATGTTTGTGAATTTGGTTTTCGGATCAACATTAATAAATGAGCCTGTGACATTAACTCGGGAATTCTGGAATTAGGTACATCTTTCAATAATTCAACTTGCTCTTCCAGTTGTAAATCCTGTACCATTTTTAGAAATTTACCTAAATATTTATCGTTGGAAAAGCAGCACACTCTAAGCTTGATATCATTGTAATCCAGTTTTACTAAAGAGAGAGCGTTTAGCAGAACATCCACACTGTCTTTACGAAATGATAAGCTACCAGCGTAAAACAATACATTTGTATCATGATTCAAAGACATATTACTGAATCTTTCAAGATCAACTGTATTATGCAAGACAATTATATTCTTGGTAAGATGGTATTCTTGCCTGAGTAGCGTCTGTAAAGTATAAGTCATTACATATACATCGTCATAAAGCCTAAGAGAAAGAAATACTTGTGCTTTACGTAATCTGTCAATCAAGGACGAATAAGTTTTCCTACTAACCAAAGGATTTTCATTTAGCTCAGTGATGAAATAAGCACCACAGAATTTTGCCAATATCCAGAATAAGATGCACCTAACTAAGGTATATTGGTTCGTAGTTATAATATTATTATTTTGTTTAGATGTATTATGCAAAATAAATACTGCGGCATTCAATATCCCCATAACAACATGTTTAAACTTTGATATTCTGCTTCCACCCCAAATTGACTTTGGCCCTGAACAATGATAGGCAATCCCATCGAAATATCTAACTTGGCCCGAAGCGCCATTCCCTTCATTCATAGTCGTTATAATATGCGTCTTATAACCTGAAGCCATCAACCCTTTGGCCAATGACATCCTGCGCATTGTGCCGGCACCCCCAACGGGAAACGGAGCGCTTGTTACAAAGTATACTGTACCTGGGTTAGTCACTATGCTGCCTGGCCCGATACGTTTGCTTCTGGCACTTGAGGTGAAGAGGGCTTAATATGGTACAAGAAAGATGTTTGCATAATCAGGAGATTAACAACAGAATCATAGACGGTTTGAGAGAAAAATACAGGAACGAGACTTAGGATTGCTAAAAGAACATACTTTTTATTTGACCCTTTATGGGTAGCGGATGCATATATCATCAATGACTTCCAGAAAGCATAAAAATATATCAATGCCAACGGAATACCATACTTAGCTGGGATATTGAGAAACCCGTAACCCCCGGCAAATTCACTATAGGCGTCTTCTGCCGTCCTTCGTGTTATTCCTCTCCCAAATATCGGATATTCAGAGATCGCGTTGATACTTTTCCTTGCCGCATAGAATCTTCCACTTGTAATTCCTTGGAGATCCTGCTCTGTTTGCGTCTGATACATATACTCAACCTTTGTTTTCATAAACGGGGCATAACTATAGACAGCGAATGATATTGCGGCAATAATCATTAGATATGGAACTTTTAACCTATGGTTAGACAAAGCCAATGCGCACATGTAAAAAACCATTAGCGTTGCGTAACCTGCTGTAGATTGGGTTGTTAGCATCGCAATTGTAAAAACAACATTATACTTGTTATTTAAGGAGTGTGTATAAAGATACTGCATTACCAGAGCAATACCCAAATACACCGCAAATGCACCTGGCTCCCAAAACGGTCCCGCATTCCTTAAAAAAAACGAGTCGCTTTGTTTCTGTGTGTATGTGAACAATTGAAAAAAACTCAAAGCCTTATATTCAACAACGTAATATTTTGTTGCGATGGAATACATGGTTGCACCGATACGTACAAACTCTCTAAAGAATGGAAACACAATTGATAAAACGAGAAACCCAAAAGATACAAGCGAATAGTAATAGATAATTCTTATATAGTACTTAAAAAACTCCCTCCCAACAATGATTAAGTACATAAAAGGAGTTAAATTGCGAATAACCGCAAAGACGTATTGAGTCAAACCCACCTCTCCGTACGAGCCTCCATAAACATTATACTGATATATATACACAATCAGAAAAGGTATGATCCAGGGAAGAATATTAACCATTTTGCCAAAATCCCTGTAAGCGATTATAAAAACGAGCAATCCAAAAATCACGGGATAGGACCATTTTAATTGGAAAACTCCAATTCCACACTGACTAATTGCAAAAAACACAAGTATGTATTTTAGAACCAGATTATTCCTATCATGGATCACCAATTCCGGGATGTAATGTTTTTTTTGCGGCATATCGTACGTGCCTTTAGTGCTTGTTATCTATAAGTAAAAACATATTAATTCCTTAATTATGGTCAGGGGACAGCCCTGACAGGTCGATAGTCACTCTCGTATAACAACACAACACGAATAACATCAACATAATGGAAAAACACATAAGTATTTATAGACAAGAATGTCCACCCGCACTGCCCGTGCTGAGAGCCACACCAAATAGAAGTTCCAAGCTTTGTCACTGGGTGTCCTCGATACGCAATCCCATTGATATGCCTTGCACTCTAATCATACTTGCTGTCAACCAAACACCTCTCACTTCCCCCAAATCCCAGTAGCTCTCCCCTGGATAACCTTCCTGCTCTGTGTAACCGCCACATAAAGGGTGGGCAGGCCAACCAGTAGTTTGGCTATCAAAACACCGTTGACGCCTATGGCAAGTTTCTCTCCAAACAGAACGATAAAGCTGATATATAGTATCGCTGCCGCCGCTGATGTCAGGGCTAGCAAGCGCACTTTGCCGCATCCAGTAAGAAATTTTGTGTAAACATTCGAGTACATCTTGACGATTATGGTAACGACCACGACAACCACCAGCGAAATAGATAGTTGTGCCCTGCCTTTTACGATGATGCCGAATACCGGTTTGAAAGCGGGTATGAACAGAACCATCCCCAGGGCGCAGAGAGTGAAGAGCAAATTGGCCTTGTGGATAACCCGCTTTATCCAGATTCTGTCTCCCAGCGTGTGAGCTTCGGTAAAAGCCGGTATCAACGGATTGGTAGCCAATGTGTAGACGGTCAGAAACACACCGAACACTCTCATTGTCACCTGATAAGGGACAACCTCTGCAGGCGAACTCAGCCGCGCGATTATCAAATTGGTGGCTGATATTAATATCACATAAGCTATTTGGTCTATGAACTCAAATACGCCTATCCCCATCACCCTCTTTAGAGCACCAAAGCGGATATACCTAGGATGCAGTTTGAACTGACGGTTACTCAGGAAAAATATCAGCGTGAACACCACAAAAACCAAAAGCGGAGATATACTGTAGATAAATCCGATCCTGAACAGAGATCCCCTCAGGTAGTTCGAGAAAATCAATACAGCTCCCAAGGTCAGCAACTGGGAACTGAAATTAATTACATTGGTTACGGCATTTCTTTGGATTGCCGTATACATTCCGTTTACCAAATGAAGGACAAAACGGGCTAAAAAGAAAACAATGACCACCGTCATCATCATATTCAATTCGGGCCCAATTTCCGGTGGGGCATTCAGAATCTTTGCCCAACTGATGTATGGCTTCACGATCAAATAAAGCAAAAACAAAAAAATCATTATCAGACACATGGCAGCGTAACACGTATTGATAAGCACGTTGGCATCCTCAATATCTCCGACCGCCACCGCCTGGGCCATTCGTGTCCGCAGCCCGCCCCCCAATCCCATATCCATGAGGAACACCCAGTTTAATACCGAGTTCACTGTCAGCCAGACCCCGTACCTTGTCATGTCCAGATAGCCCAGTACAATAGGCACAAGGAGGAAACTGGTCAGATTGGTCAGCAGCATTACGATCAGTGACACCGAAGCGTTCTTCTTGATAACTGCCGAACGACCTGACCCCTTGAGGTTGAACAAGCCTTTGATTCCTGATTTCAGTTCGTAAACAGTGTTTGATACCTGACTATTAACTTTCATGAGGCAATATTATTGGCCAACAGTTGTTATCAGAAAACCCCGGGCAACCTGCATGATCAGTTTTAGGTTGGCAACAACCTTTCCTGGATCAGCCTGAATGGCCTGGCATAAATAAGACATTGCCTTCTTTTTGTCACCCATACTTGTGTACAGTTTACTCAACCAACGCAGGTAACGGTAACCCAATCTTTTATCCCGGCCGATTGTTTCCTGATACTCGGCAAGTATGTATCGGTTCCAGCCTATCTTTCTTTCTATGCTTCTCAGGTTATTTGGCAGGCAGCTGCCCCGCTGCTTCTGGTAAATATGGTTTTCATGGGTCCTGCACAAAACCTTGGGAATAAAGTCAAACTTGTACGTGCGGGAAAGTTTAAGGTAGAATAGAAAGTCGGTGCTATAAGAAATGTCAATAAACCCGCCCACGGCTTCGATAGCAGCTTTTCTGAACATCAGGGTCGTTCCTCCGGATACGCCTCTCCCTGCCCCTCTGAGCAAATCTTTGTGTATCATTCCCCTCAATGAGGGGATAGTGATCCTTTGTTCTCTGTCCGTAGCGTCGTCAATGTAAACTTCTCCGCAACCGATCCAACCGTAACTTTCGTCAAGTTGCTCAAAAAACGCCAACTGCTCCTCTGTTTTGGACGGCAGCCACTCATCATCGTCGTCCAGTAGGGCAATATACTTACCGGTACTAAGCCTGAATCCGAGATTCACGCAATCCACTGATCTGGTACTCTCCGATCTAATATATCTGATCCGAGAGTCACAAATGCCCTTCACCACATCACCGGTGTTGTCCTGTGAGTTGCCGTCAACCACGATTATCTCCAAATTTGCATGCGTTTGTGACAGAGCGCTTTCTATCGCCCTTGGCAGCAACTTTGCCCGGTTGTAAGTATTTATGACTACAGACACTTTGATGTCGCTCTGGCACAGATTGGTCATATCCCTTCTCCTTTTGTTTTGAGATTTCTCCAGAAAATTTTCCGAGATTCATCAATGCCATTCCACAACATCATATCCAAACCCGCCAGCCCTTCAACGAAATGGCTGTCTGTTGACTGTGGATAAACAGGATGGGAGAAATCCTGCCAAGCTACCTTTATGCCAGACCCCAAGAATTGTGGCATTACTTCCTGCATGTACCCGTAGGAGCCTCTGCCTGCCATATACGAACTTGCACCAGATGCGACGCACAAGTCATAAACCATCTGTCCCCTATGGCTTGAAATTCCCAGCGAGGAACTCAAGACCACCTCCGCTTCTATGGAAAACAATTCCAGGCTGATCTCCATTGACCTGACTATCGCAGCAACAGGCGTTGGAAATCCAGTTTGATAAAATCGTTGAAGCACCGGCGCTATTTCCAGGAAATGTGGTGCCTTGCGGTAGTAGTTTTTTAGACAGGTCAAGTGATCCAATTGCCAATCCAGGCGGCTAAAGGTGATTTCAAGGAATGTATCTCCCAGATGATGTTTTATAGGGATCGTAAGGAATTTTTTTTTGCCTCCGCAGAAGAAGACATTCCTGTACTGGTAACTTCCTTTGCTGACCTGCACATGGTCTAAAATTATCACTTTGTTTGATCTGGCGATTTTGTCCAGCAACCCTAACCACGGCCAGTAAGTTGGCTGGTGAATTGATACTATCATAACACTCTGTAGATGCTTTGGAAAGCCTCGGCATACCTTACGCCGATTCTCGACCCGCGATAGCCAGCCAGGCTCTTGATAGCGTACTCGCTTCTTGGCATGGGGGCAGGCATAAGTTCGGTGTCGTACATTCTGACTATTTCAAGTTTGCGCGCCATATAATCTGTAATATCCACGTATGTATTGGGCGTGAACATGCTTTCCGGGACGGCAGGAGCAAATTCAGTTTCGGATAGTGTTTCATACAT
>DAOOCD010000176.1:0-7746 GCA_035408225.1 Cyclobacteriaceae bacterium
GTTTTCAATCAGGTCTTCGCTTCCCGTCTTTAATAGATTGGCTTTAACGAACGGGTGTCTGCTAATGCGGGCTAACTCAAGGGCAATTTCTTTCGGTGACAAAATATAATCGACTACCCCGGCAGCAATGGCTGACTTGGGCATGCTGCTGAATTTAGCTGAACTATCCTGTGCAAACGTTAATCCGCCTTCGTGCTTAATGGATTTCATCCCCTGGGTGCCATCACTTGCACTGCCGCTAAGAATTACTCCAATCACATTTTCCTTATGAGTTGCTGCCAGTGAACTAAATAAAAGATCAATCGGCAAATTAATTTTAGGAAGATCAGGACGAGGGCTTAGTTTGATGTGCCCGTTCGTTACCTGTATTTCTTTATCCGGTGGAATGACATACACATTATTGGGTTCTATCAGTATTTTGTCCTTCACATCCTGCACTTTCATGGTAGTTACTTTTGCCAGCAGTGCCGTAAGTAAACTTTTGTGATCGGGACTCAGGTGCTGTACATAAATAAAAGCCATGCCCGTAACGGGTGATAAGTATTTCAGCAATTCTGAGATTGCCTCAAGTCCGCCAGCCGAAGCTCCAATAGCGACAATTGGAAATGGATAACTATGAGACTTAGTCAGTCTTTTAGCTTGAGACTTTTTAACCTTCTTTACTTTGGCGGGAGCTTTCATTTTCTTTCCGGAGTCAGCCTCCGGGTTACCGTTTCTCCTTCTGTATAAGCCTGATGAGCAAAGTATGTAGGAATACTGTAAGATACTAAAATCCCAGCTAAGAAGCTACGAATGTCAGTAAACCGTCCTTCACTTTCGTTGAGTGACACGAACCTGAAGTATAAAATTGAAGATACAGTTTTCATTTCTTACGTTTCTTTAAATGAGATAAGAGGAATATAAATATCAAACGTTGCCCCTTTGTCTACTTCCCCTGTAGCTGTTATTATGCCATGATGGTTGTCAACTATTTTTTTTACGATCGTAAGCCCAATGCCTGTACCCGCATAAATTTCTTTGCCATGAAGCTTTTGAAATGCACCAAATATCTGTTCATTGAACTGTGACTCGAAGCCGATGCCGTTATCTTTGACAGTGATATGACAATAGGCCCCGGCTGTTGATATTTTTTTGTCTATCAATCTATTGCCCGTTACAATTCTACAGGCTATTTGTATGTGTGGAGGCCGGGCCGGACTTGAAAACTTAAGCGCATTGCTGATCAGGTTATTCATGAGCTGCCGGAACTGAAATACGATTACGTTTGCAGAACAGCTTTCTGTAATTTCAATTGTCGCGCGCTTTTCCTGTATGAGGTGGGTTAATT
The DNA here is from genome assembly GCA_035408225.1 of Cyclobacteriaceae bacterium. Classification (GTDB taxonomy): domain Bacteria; phylum Bacteroidota; class Bacteroidia; order Cytophagales; family Cyclobacteriaceae; genus ELB16-189. Next base: position 1,328 of record DAOOCD010000176.1, read on the forward strand.
CGGTTTTTACTTCATCCACGATGAGGCTGAGGTCGATCGTTTCAAATTTACGTTCCGCATCGGTTAGCTGGCTAAAGGCGAGTAAATCCTGAATGAGCATTCGCATTCTCAGGGCTGCATCCTGCATCCACTCTAAATAATCTTTTCCTTTATCCGATAAATTTTCATTCACAAGAATGCGATCGCTAAAGGTTTGTATTTTTCGCAACGGCTCCTGTAAATCGTGGCTTGCTACGTAAGCAAATGCTTCGAGTTCCTTATTCTCATTGACCAGCTCACTGGCTCTGTTTTCTTTCTCTCCGTTTTGAAGGGCAAGTTCTTTAACAGCCTGCATCAACTCAAGGGCACGCTTTTCCTTTTCCGCAATCTGATAGATAAGTTCTTTCTCCCTCTCTTTTAGCTTCCCCCTTAATACTACCTCTTCCGTTACTTCTACAGCATGTACCAGGATACCTTCAATCCGTTCCTTTTCATCGTGGATTGCCTGATAGATGAAGTTGAAAAAGCAATCCTCCAACTTTCCTCCTCTATCGAGCTTAGCAAGTACCTCATTTCCAATAAACAATTCGCCCGTTTTATACACCCCATCCAGTATTTCAAAGAATTTCTGTCCTTCCAGTTCAGGCAACACTTCGCGAATAGTTTTACCGATTATATCTGTGCGGCCAATTAGTTGCAGGTACTTTTCATTGGCAAATTCATAGGTGTGGTCAGGGCCACGAAACATGCAAATAATGGCTGGCGCCTGAATTAATACTTTGTGCAGAAATTCGTTGGCAACTTTCTGTCTACCCCTGTTTTCGACCGGTACAGTAAGCTTTTCTTTTGTTGAAGAGTTCGCTTTCATAGTTAATCCATTAAACAGCAACTTCGAGAAATAAGGGAAGCGACACGGTAAAAACAGAGCCTTTATGCTCTATGCTTCGGGCAGAAATAAAACCATGATGCAGCTCGGCTATCTTTCGGCACAGGGTAAGCCCAATACCTGCGCCTTCATATTCGGAACTGTCGTGTAACTTTTGAAGGATTCCAAAAATTTCCTCTGAATACTTTTGATCAAACCCAATTCCATTATCCTCAACAAAAATCAAGCAGTCATTCAGGTTGTGCGCCTCGTTGTAATAATCGTTACCCGCATTGAGACGTGAGCTAATTTTTATCACGAGGGCAACCTCATTGCTCCTATATTTGATAGCATTGTTTATTAAATTTTGGAATAGCTGGCGCATGAGCGCAGGGCTGACAAACAACGAGGGAATGGGTTCTACAAGAATCGTCACATTCTTTTCCACTACTTCTTCATCCATGTTGGCTATCATTTCGGCCAACAACAGGTTCAGATCACATTTTTCAAATTCCACTTTATCGGAAGAGGCTTTAGAAAGCGCCAGGATGCTGGAAACCAGGGTTTGCATGCGTTCGGCAGATTTATCAATGCGTGTAACCATTTTACTATCTTCCTGAAGCACGTCTTTATACTTGTTGTTGAGCATGCCACTAAAGATCCTGATTTTTCGCAAGGGCTCCTGCAAATCATGCGAGGCCATAAAGGCAAAGCGATCAAGATCCTGGTTAACCTTTTCCAGTTGACTAAGATTTTCGAGAAGTTTGCGATTAACCTGTTGTACCTTCTCATCCGCGGCTTTGCGTTCACCCATTTCGATTTGAAGGTTTCTGTTTACCTCAATTAGTCTATGTTCCTGCTCAAGTAACAAGCGGTTCTTATTATACAAGTCAATCAGCAACCCTACTTTTGCACGCAGCACCTCCGGCTTGATGGGTTTGAGAATAAAATCAATAGCCCCTACCTGATAGCCTTTGAACATATTTTCATCGCCATAATTATTAGCGGTGATAAAAATAATGGGAATGTGCTTTAACTTATCCCGCTCATAAATAAGCGTTGCCGTTTCGAATCCATTCAGGTTCGGCATATTCACATCCATCAGGATCAGGGCAAAGTCAAATTCAGTAAGCAGGATTTTCAATGCCTGCCGGCCCGAGTTGGCTCGCACAAACGTAAATCCACCCGGTTGCAGAATAACTTCCAGTGCAAGCAAATTGTCTTCCCGGTCGTCCACCAATAAAATCTTAGGTTCTATATGGGTCATACTTATTGTTTACAAAACCATAAACGCATTAACGAAAGTAGCTGGTCAGTTTTAACCGGTTTAGTTATATAATCCGAGGCTCCAGCCAGCAGGCACTTCTCGCGATCGCTTTTCATCGCTTTGGCAGTCACTGCGATAATCGGAAGTGAAGGGTTCTTATGCTGTTGCCGGATAATTCTCGTTGCTTCATAGCCGTCCATCTCCGGCATCATAATATCCATTAACACCATTTCTATCTTGGGATTTGCCAGTACCTCGTTGATTGCTTCTTTTCCGCTATCCGCAGTAATCACATTCATATTGAAGCGTTCGAACACGGTTGTCATAGCAAAAAGATTGCGCACATCATCATCTACTACCAGAATGCTTTTGCCGTTCAGAAGATCCCGCTTATTGCGGATGCTCTCAATGATTTTTTGTTTATTTGGGGCAAGGTTTTTATGATTGAGATGCAATTGCGACACAGTTTCCGTTAGCAGGTTTTCAATTGAATTCACCTCCTTCATGACATGGGCGTTTGAATTATAATTAACGTTGTTCATCTCAATGCTGGTGAAATCTTTCACTGAATACACAATCACAGGCGTAAATAGCTTCTTTGCCCTGCTTATGGTGCCAATAAGATCATTGCCCGACATATCGGGTAAGGTATAGTCCAGAATAATACAATCGTAATCTTCTCTTGCAATACATTCAAGGGCGTATCTACTCGTTGGGGCAATGGTGATCGAGATGGTATCGTCCGCAAGCATTTTAGCAATCTGTGAGGCATCAATTTCATTATCTTCAACAATCAGAATGCTCCGCGTTTCTTTTTGACTAAAAGAAACCATGTCTGTAAAAAGCTGATTGAGTAAACCGTTTTCCAACGGTTTGAGCAAGAAACTGCGAGCGCCTTGTTTTAATGCCTGAATCCGATTTTCTTCGCCTGAAATAATATGAAAGGGAATGTGACTATATAACAAGTCGCTTCGTAACATTTGAATAATTTTCCAGCCATTTGTGTCAGGCATGTTAACATCCAGTGTAATCGCTATTGGAGAGAACCGGGTAAGAAAATCAAATACTTTCTGATACGTGGTTGCCACAATTGCCTTCAATCCATTTTCATGTGCCTTTTCAATCATGATTTTACCAAAGCGCAGATCATGCTCCACCACCATAATAACCTTATCACTGCTTTTAATGTTACTGCGGTCGTCACCCGTCTCATTGATAGGCTCGGTAATGACTTCTAAAAGACCACCCTCCTTTACATCATTTTTATTTCGGGAAATACCAGAAAGGTAGCTTTGAACTTCCGCTCGCTGCGACAGTACCGGTTTAGTAACTTTTAATACGTTCGTGGAAACACGTGGGGCCATAGTTGGAGATGTTTCCAATGGCAGGTATAGGGTAAAGGTACTACCCTGCCCCTCAAGACTTACTAACTCGATCGTACCACCCAACAATTCAACCAGCCCCTGGCTTATCGATAACCCCAAGCCTGTGCCACCATACTTGCGGCTTGTTGAACCTTCGGCTTGCTGAAAGGCTTCGAATATAACCAGTTGTTTTTCCATCGGAATTCCTATTCCCGTATCGCTAACGGAAAAGGAGACTACATGCTTTGCCTGATCAAGGGTGGAGTAACCTGGCTTCCAGTTTTTTGCCATGGCAATCTTGAGTGATACTTCTCCTTGTTCTGTAAACTTGAATGCATTGGAAAGAAGATTTTTCAGAATCTGATTAACCCGTTGCATATCCGTGTCCATTGAAACCGGAAGATCATCGTCTATGTCTATCCTGAATTTGAGATTCCGCGCTTCCGCAATTGGTTTATAGGTAGTCTCGATGTAAGAGGCTATTTCCGAGATACGTATCGAAGAGATGTTCGTAGAGATAATGCCCGACTCAATTTTAGACAGATCGAGAATATCATTGATTAATTGAATCAAGTCATCTCCGCAGGAATGAATCGTTTTTGCATACCGGACCTGTTTGTCACTCAGGTTGCCTTCTCCATTCTCATATAATTGCTGCGCAAGGATCAGCAAGCTATTCAAGGGCGAACGTAACTCGTGCGACATGTTCGCTAAGAACTCTGACTTGTATTTTGAGGTAAGGGCTAACTGCTCAGCTTTCCGTTCCAGCGATTTTCTAGACTCCTCCACTTCTTTGTTAGCAACGCTTAACTCGGCTGCTCGTTTCTCCTTTTCATCGTTTTGAAAAGCAAGTTCCTTATTGGCAATACTTAACTCTGCGGCCCGCTTTTCACGTTCATCGTTTTGAAAGGCAAGTTCCTTGTTGGCTATGCTTAACTCGGCCGCCCGTCTTTCCTTCTCATCATTTTGAAAGGCGAGTTCCTTATTGGCAATGCTTAACTCAGCCGCCCGTCTTTCCTTCTCATCGTTTTGAAAGGCAAGTTCCTTGTTGGCCACGCTTAACTCAGCCGCCCGCTTTTCCTTCTCATCGTTTTGAAAGGCGAGTTCCCTATTCTTGGCCTCCACTTCTTCATTCTGCTTCACCAGCAGCAAGGCATTACCCTGCAACTCCTCATTGGTAATACGCAATTCTTCCTGTTGGGTCTTCAGCTCACTGGCCTGCGATTGTGATTGTTCCAGCAATTCAACGGTTCGTGTAGAGGCTTCAATCGTATTCAAGACGATACCGATACTTTCCGTCAACTGGTTTAGAAAGTCAAGGTGCGTTTCACTAAATAAATCAAGCGAAGCCAGCTCAATAACGGCTTTCACTTTGTTCTCGAAAAGCACCGGCAGTATAACGAGATTGGCAGGTTTTGCCTTACCAAGTCCGGAGCTTATATTAATATAGCCCTTGGGTATATTCGTTAGCAGGATTCGTTCTTTTTCAAACGCACATTGTCCCACTAATCCTTCACCAATAGCAAATTCTTTTGAGCCATTCGTTGGATCGGGACCCGCATAGGTGGAAGATAATTTTAGCTTGACGGTTTGTGTACTCTCGTTCGTTTTTAAAATATAGAAGGCGCCATAGTGTACCGTTAGCACATGCGCTAATTCAGAAAGGATGCGTTTTGTAACGGTGTTCAAATCCTTCTGGCCCTGCAGCATTACTGCGAATTTCGCAAGGTTCGATTTTAGCCAGGCCTGATCCTGATTTCTGATTGTGGTCTCGCGCAGATTAGTGATCATCTGGTTGATCGTGTCGTTGATCTTGCCACTCAAGCCAACTTCATCAATAGGCATAAGCACGGTGAAGTTTCCATTTTTCACTTCCGTGAGAACGCGTAGCAATTCTTTCGAATTGAAAGGTTCGTGCGGGGCACCGTCAAGGTCAGTTTGCAGGAGTCTGCTTAACGACTTTTTTGATTTCTTTCTATCCCCATTGGTTGAAAGAATTTTTGCAGCAGTTGTTTTCAAAAGTAGGCGGCTTGGTAGAATTTATGAAGGGTGTGCCATGATTTCCTCCGTAATTAGTATGCCAGTGATTTTTTCAAAATCAAATAACGCTTGATGTATTCGGGAACTCCAGGATTGCCTGAGAAGTATCTAATTAAATAACAGCCCTAGAAGGTTTTTTGAAGGATGGGATAAATGAATGTTCTTTAGTCGGTGGCTTTGGTTTTCCTGGCAGGTATCAGCACGTAAAGGGAATGATTGCTGTTGGAATTAAATTGTGGGGAATTTTTTCCACACAAATTGTATTAATTTGGTGTGCAGGTTACCCGCTCAAAGAAAGAAAGGCAATCCAAATCCAAGGTTAAATGACCTATACCTTGAATGTGTGGGACATCTACTATTATATAAGACTGCCAGGTCGTGCGACCTGGCAGCCGGTGGTTTGAAAGCCAAGACCAACCACCACTTTTTTATTCAGGTTTCCTACATCTTGAAAATCCAGGACATCTGGCCTGATCCTGATTGTGGACTAACCACCGATTTTTATTTTAGGCTCTCTTGGATGCATCATTCCGCGCATGTCCATATGGTCGCCCTCTTTCATTTTCATTTTTTCACCGTTCATTTTAAAGCACATGCCATCCATATTCACCTTTGTTCCATTACCCATGATCATTTGCTTTTTCATAGGGGATGATACAGAATCTTTAATCATGATCATCTTTCCATTCATCATCATACAGCCGTCCACTTTCGTCATGTCCTGTTGCACCGAGTCGATCAGGATAGGTTGCGTTTTGTTAATAACGGTGTCGCTTTGCGCAAATGCAGCAACCGAAAAAGCGAGTACTGAGAATACAAAAATTACTTTTTTCATTTTAATTGGTTTAATAAGACACTGCCCAGAAAAGTGTGTAAGTGCGGGTAGTGTCTGAGTAACTGCGTA
>DAOOCD010000177.1:0-7731 GCA_035408225.1 Cyclobacteriaceae bacterium
TTGTAGCACAAGAGTCGCAAGTAAAAGACGTTACCGCACCGGGTTTGTTAAGTTATTTGCTCCCCTCGGGTTGGGCTGTGCTGATTGCGCTTGGAGCTGCCGTGGCCCTGGTAAATGATCTACCCGCCATGATCTTATCTGTTTCGCGGCTAATGTTTTCGTGGGCCGAGGATGGTATTTTTCCAAAGCGGATTTCCACTATACACAGCACCTTCCATACTCCACATGTTGCTATCTTATTAAGTGGGATGATGGCAACTATTGGAATTTTAGGGAGTCATTTTGCAGGAGACTTCTTCCTGGGTATCGATATCATGGTTACTTCCATGCTGGTCAATTTCCTGCTTATGTGTGTGTCGGTGTTAGCATTACCAATCAACAATCCAACACTGGCAGCTGAAATTAAAGTATTCAAATCACTACCACTTCAGCGGGTACTTGCACTCTCGGGAACGCTTTGGCTAATTGGATTTTTAATCATTCATATTACAAAAGATGTAACTGCTCCTGCCGAAGCATGGTATTTTCACTCTACGCCTGTATGGCTGATTGTTATGGTGGTAGCTTCGCTGATATTTTTCTATAACTGGAAACGACTAAAAAAATCCGGAGTAAATACAAAACAACTATTTTCAACTTTACCTCCTGAGTAATCTTATGAATACTTCTGATCAAACTTTTGAGCTGGCCCCGGACTTGCGCATCTCACGTGTGGTAACAGGCTTATGGCAGGTGGCCGACCTGGAACGCGATGGTAACCTGATAAATCAGGATGAAGCTGCGCTAGCGATGAAGCAATACTTCGATGCAGGATTAACTACATTCGATATGGCCGATCACTACGGTTCGGCTGAAGATATTTCAGGAATATTCCATAAAAAATATGCGCTGGGCAAAGCCCAGTTGTTAACCAAATGGGTGCCCACACCAGGTACTGTAAAAAGAGAACAGGTTCGAACCGCTGTTCAAAGAGCTTTAATCCGACTTCAATCTGAGCAAATTGACTTGATGCAGTTTCATGCCTGGAATTATGCTGATCCTTCGTGGCTTGATTGTTTATACTGGCTTCAGGAGTTGAAAACGGAAGGCTTAATCAAATGCCTTGGTCTAACCAATTTCGACACGGCTCATTTGCGAATAGTTTTACATAGCGGCATTCAGGTAGTTACCAATCAGGTTTGCTATTCACTGCTCGACCATCGGGCTTCAAAAAAGATGGCAGACTTATGCCTGCATCATAATGTCAAATTATTGGCGTTTGGAACTGTAGCCGGTGGATTTCTAACTGAGAAGTGGCTCGATAAACCAGAACCTCATTTAACTAATTCACTCACATGGTCCCAAATGAAATACAAACGCTTTATTGATGCAGCGGGCGGTTGGCAAGCTTTTCAACAACTATTAAAAGCATTAGACCTGGTTGCTAAAAAGAATAACTCTTCGATGGCAAATGTGGCGAGTCGTTATATGCTGGAACAACCCGCTGTGGGTGGAGTAATTATCGGTGCCCGGTTGGGCAAGAGTGAACACATCAAGGAAAATCAATCGTTGCTTTCATTCTCGTTGGATGAAGAAAGTAAAAATGTCATCCGCACTGCTATTGACAAACTCACTCCTATTCCGGGTGATTGCGGTGATGAATATCGGAAGCCACCCTTTCTTACGGCCTCAGGTGATCTTAGCCACCATGTTGAAACCTTGCCACCACCCTACCCTTCTTATGAAGGTAGTGATGGCCGAACCAAAGCTTTGAGTGGCACCCTATGGGAAGATCTTGCCGGATTCAGTCGTGCGGTAAAAAAGGGAAATCGAATTCTTGTTTCAGGAACTACTGCAACACATGGACCAAAAGCTATTGGTGGTGACGACCCAGCAGCCCAGACCCATTTTGTAATGGATAAAATCGAAGGTGCTATTCAATCGCTGGGTGGTACATTGGATGATGTAGTACGAACTCGTATTTTCATTCGAAACATTGAAGATTGGGAACCCATTGCCCGTGCCCATGGCGAGCGATTCAAGGATATACAACCCGCGAACACCATGGTGAAAGCTGAGTTAATTGGAGAGGAATACCTGGTTGAGATGGAAGCAGAGGCAATTATTAAGGAGTAATTCTATTTGACCGGAGTTGGGGGTGGGTAGTTGTTCAACACCTTCTTAATCCCTTTTTTAATATTCTCTTCTGAAAAATCAGGATTGCTTTCCATGTAGCCAATCGCTTCCGATTGCCACACCATTCGGCTTTCCTTATTATCGGCCATACCAATAATGAGAGAACCCTTCAGGTAATTGATAACTTCTTTCTCCGTATCCAGCGGTTTGATGTAAACAGGCATGTCTTCGCTGGGGTGATAAACAATCGCCTGCTCATCTTTAACGGTAATGGTAAAGCCTATCAACAAATCCGGATTTTCGGTATTCTGTTCCAGACCCTTGCGTTTAAGTTCTTCAATGATAGCTACCTTAAGATTTTCTCTTAACAAACTATCATCCAGGTAGGCAGGTCCATTAAACTTAAACTCGCAACCACTCATCCAGCAAAACGTTTTGTATTTATTAAAATCAACTTCCTTGTCGTAAGTATTGTGAATGCTGATTGAACAACTCGTGAAAAGCAATGCAATAATAAGTAACGGAAAAAAGTTTCTGACCAAACCGTGTATTCTCATAACAATAGAAATGATAAATGGACTTACGATTACAAATATCAAAACAAAGAATGACTATTCTCAACTTTTTTTCTGTGCGGGAGATAACTAATTGAGTAAGGTAAAAATATAGCATTAAAACAAAGGCCCCGTTTGAACCGGGGCCTTACACACTATTATATTTTAGTCAACCCAGGGTACTCGTGACGAACGATAGAAATCAATTCCTTTCGCTTTCATTCTTGGGCCATGATTAGCCAGCCTGATTTTATACTCATCCCAGCTCCTGCCTTCCGCTGGTGACCACGCGATTTCAGCTACACCTTGCAAGCGTGGAAACAGAAGATATTCAATATCATCCATGGTAGCAATCGTCTCACTCCACAAAGGAGCCTCGACCCCCAAGATCATACTTTTGTCAATTCCTTCTACCCGGCTGGCCGGATCCCAATTGTAGGATTCATCCACTTCAATGTAGGCTGCCCAATGTAATCCCAGTTTACTGGCAGAATCATACTGCATATCCAGATAAACCTTCTTTGAAGGTGACATAATAATTCTTGCCCCTTTGCTTGCTGCCTCTTGTGCATATTCTTCTGAAGTCCAATGTTGTGCAATCGCATTGTTATCAATATTCGCCTGGGCAATCTCTTCCCAGCCAATCATTTGCTTGCCATTGGATTTTACAATCTCTGTAAACCGGTTGATAAACTCAATGTAATCCTCCTTCTTGGTAACATGGGCCTCATCACCCCCGATATGGATATAAGGTCCAGGGGTAATTGCTGCCAGTTCACCAATCACATCATTTACAAATTTGAATGTAGCAGGTTTATCAAGACGAAGCGTGCTCCAACCTACTTCAATACCTGTGTATAATTCAGTAGGTTTATTTTTACCATCCAGAATGCCTTGTGTAGTAAGCGCTCCCTTATAGATACCTTCTACCGGAACCTTAGTTCCTCCATTGAGTTCACCATAGGAAGCAAGCGCGGAATTAATATGACTAGGCATATCGATTTCCGGAACGATAGTAACGTAACGACTTGCTGCATAAGCAACTATATCTTTGTATTGCTCCTGAGTATAAAAACCACCAGCTCCTCCACCAACTTCTGTGCTGCCCCCATGAGTAGCCAGGTTTGGCCATGATTTAATTTCAATTCGCCAGCCCTGATCATCACTTAAGTGAAGATGCAGGATATTCATTTTATAGAAACTGATATAATCGATGTAACGCTTCACCTCGTCCACCGTAAAGAAATGGCGGGCCACATCCAGCATGGAGCCGCGCCAGGCATAGGTTGGGAAGTCTCTTACAGTGCCAGCAGCCAAACGAAATTTATCTGAATCCGCTTTATCGGGAGTTAATGGAACGATTTGAATCAACGTTTGAACGCCCATGAATATCCCTTTGGGATTATTGGCAGTAATCGTAATCAGATCTTCCTCAATAACAAGATCATATCCTTCATTACCAAGGTCGGCATCATTACCATCCATCATAAGGTAGATCCCCTCGGTAGGTCTTTGATCCGTTGCCTGAATTGTATTGGTATAGCCTGTTACTTCATTCAGTTGCGAAGCGAGGCGATGGGCAACTTCCATCAATTCACCATTGCCATTCGGCACGTAAATAACAGACTTACTTGTCAATAAAAATGCCTTACCTGTGGCAACTACACTGACTGGCTTGGGTATTATACTTGCTTTTGTAAGATCAGTGGGTGGTTCATTTTTACACGATTGAAACACCACTGCCGTTGCGATAAGAATAAAAAGCGGAACTATTCGTAGGTAGGCTTTCATAGAGATGATAGTTAAAATTTGGAGTGCGAATCTAACCAAAAATCGCATCTCACCTAATGATTACTATCAGAACGGTCAGTCCTTTCTGCACTCCACCAGCCAGTCCCACGGAAAGGGATCTTGTAACCAAGCAGGCGGTTCAGAAAGTTCTGTACTCCATTCGTACTCCAGTTTATCAACATTGGTAACAGTGAATCCGGCTTCTTTAAAAATCACCTGGATTTCAGGCTCAGTGTAATGTTTGGTGGGGACCCCATCGATATGCACAATACCCTGAACTATATCTCGCTTGCTGCCTTTGAAATAATGAAACTCGTGGGCCGGGATTTTTTCTGGCTTCACTCCTTCTTTTCGATAAAGATCAATCAGTCGCCAGGATGAAAATAAAGCTGAATCAAGGGAGGGCAAAACGATTAGTGCGCTTCCTCCCGTCTTCAATGCCCGGTGTATATTCTTAATCATTTGGTGATTCTTCTCAATCACCGGAAACATGATCACGTTGCAACAAAAAGCAAAATCGGCTTTAGCCAACACAAGGTTTTTTTTAGTTAAATCAGATTGCTTAAGCTCAATGTTTGAATAGCCCCTGGCTTTTGCCTGCGCCAGTAAACCTTTGGAAATATCCAGTCCGAGAATGCGTTTGAACAAAGGCGCGATAAAAAGAAACGACTTTCCATTTCCACACCCAAAATCAATAGCTGTTTTAGTTAAGCCGGCATGCTTCTTAAAATACCGCGGTAATTTTTTCTTCTTGTCACTCTGAAACACATCGAAGATTTCATCATTATAACTGGGCGCAATGCGATTCCAGTGCAATTTTTCATTCATAGTAAGAAGTGGATAAAATAGTAAAACGAAAATTCAGGATTTTATCCCAGTTTACTGATGGTCTTCTCCAACAATGCCTTAGTAGCCAGAATCCCTTCGTGTTCCCCCATGGTGAGACCTTCAAACTCAATTCCAATATGGCCATGAAAGCCAGATTCTTTTACCAGTTTTAACATGCGCGTATAATCAATTTTAGTTTCCTCGCCCTGCGCATCAAACTGATATGACTTGGCACTCACGCCTTTTGCATAAGGCAATGCTTCCGCTACGCCCTGGTAGCGATCATACACTTCCGTACACTCTCCTTGTGTGGTTCCCCACTTGGCTGCAAGGCACCAGTTACCAAAATCCGGAAGTGTACCACAGTTAGGCATGTTCACCTGTTTCATTATCTCTGCGATCCATTTGCCATCGGAACTGTACAAACCATGATTCTCGATGATCACATTGATGCCTGGCTTCGCTGAATATTCACAAAGCCGACTCATTGAATCGATCATTGCCTTCTGAACATCTTCTTTTGTTCCTTCACCAAACGCATTTACCCGGATGGAATGGCATCCCAACATGGCCGCTGCATTCACCCATTTATAATGGTTCTCAACGGATTTTGTTCGTTCCGATGCATCGAGGTGGCCAAGGTCACCTTCATCATCCACCATTATTAAAAGACTTTTCACACCATTTTCATCGGCCGACAGTTTCAATTGATTCCAGAATTTTTCATCGGTTGCTTTGTCGCGATAAAATCCATTCACATATTCAATCGCATCAATGCCATACGTCTGTTTCGCAATTGCCGCAAAATCAACAGCTTTTAATGTTCCGGCTTCCAGCGCCCTGTGAATAGACCATTGCGCCAGCGACAACTGGAGCCAAGGCGCTACAGAGGTTTCCATACTATTTTCAGTTTGTTTGGGTTGGCATGAGTTAGTTAGCCAAGGCAACTGCAAATAAGCAGCGCCTAGCGCTATTTTTTTGATGAAGGCTCTTCTTGAATTCATATTGATCTGAATTGATAAGTCAATATAAATAATAAAACATCTGGTTTTAATTTTTGTGGATAAACTTACTTACCAGTGGTATCACCAATTCCGGACTTTCTTCCATGGGCACATGACCTACTCCCGGAAAAACAACCAGCGTATCCATTTGTAAATCGCGCTGAAATTTGTAGGCATTATCTATCGGTATCAATTGATCTTCCGCACCCCAGACTATCAGTGTTGGCATGGGCACTTTGCTTATTACAGTAGTATCCCCTTTCTGATCCATGGTTAACCGAGCCAATAGCGCCTGCCGGTTGCCAGCACGACACGTCAGATCATGATATTGTTCAACGAGCGCATCCGTTACCCGTGCTTTGTTGCCATATACATCCTCCAGACTTTTGCGAACAATACTCCTGGGAGTTGCGATCGTTAAAATTTTATTGAGCACTGGTATTTTTGCTAGCGTAAATCCCAACGAACCTTTTGCATTTTTAATAGGATAACCCGCTGGGTCAAGCAAGATAAGTTTCTTTACCTTGTCGGGAAATGCAGCCGCATAATACACAGCAATAAGTCCGCCTAACGAGTTGCCCGCAAGATAGCATTGCTCAATATTCTGTTGTTGCAGAAAACTCTCCAGAAATTTTACATACATGTCAATACTGTAATCCCCAGCTGGATTTGGCCCTGTTAAACCAAAACCAGGCAAGTCCATGCGCACTACACGATGCCTGGTCGCCCATGCAGAGGTGCAGGAATCCCATGTGTGAAGAGAAGAAGATGTGCCATGAAGCAAAACAAGGGGAATACTATCGGATGGATCTCCTTCATCCCTATAGTGCACTGGCATGTCCATCACGGTAATAAATTTTGATGGACTTTGTCCATACTTCTCTATCAATCCTTCTACGGAAATATCTGGTTGATAAAGAATAATAAGAGATGCTGATACAACAATAATCAACCCACTTAAAATTCCGATAATGACTTGTATTCTCTTTTTCAATTTAATAACTCATCCATCCCAAAGGTAGGCTTTCAAATTGTAATTAAGAGGACTTAAAATTGAGTGCAGACTGTATTAACCAATGGGTTCTCAAAATCGAAAAAATTCCCTGACTCCTCATCGATAGGCAGAAAAGAGTCAGGGAATTTATAGCGTTCAGCTATTCCTTCTTCGAAAAAGTATAGTTAAGTCCGAACATAACCATTGAGGTTGTCATGGAATAAGAAACAGAAGTGCCAGGAAGTGCGCCATATGGATTACTACCAGTAACTGCCATTGGATTTAACAACTGACCTGTGGTGGAACCATTACTCGTACCATAATGATAAACTCCGTTAACAGTAAAACGATTATTTATTTCGTAGCCAGCTCCAACCTGGAATGCGTTTTTAATAACAGCAGTTGCCGGAGTGGAGAAGAAGGCCAGTTCACTATCAATCGGGTT
>DAOOCD010000178.1:0-7664 GCA_035408225.1 Cyclobacteriaceae bacterium
CACAGGACTACATTACAGTTTTAGAAAACTACGGTAGTCATCCTGCCAGTAATGATGTGCTCATTCCTTTGCAGGAAGCATTAAACTTATCAGGTAGGTCGTCTGACTTTGACAAATACCTAGCCGAGTTTAAAACAGCGCATCCGGATGCTAAAGGAATCGAGTCTGTGGAATTTGAGTCCTCAAAGAACCTGTATTTCAATCAGGATTATCAGAAGGCAATAACCGCACTTACAAGGTATACAAACTCTTATCCTGAAAGTCCTCGGCTATCAGAAGCAAAGTATTACCAGGCTGAGTCGTATTATCGATTGAAGGATTGGAATAAGGCCTTATCGATTTACGCTGAACTTGCACAGGATAAAACCTTCTTGTTTGCCAGCAAGGTAATTGGGCGGTTAGCCGAACTGGAGTTTAAACAAGGTCATTATGAAAAAGCCGTTCCCTATTTTCAGCAATTGGCACGATTAGCGTCAAACAAAAAAGAGCAATACACTGCGTGGTCTGGATTACTGGATTCTTACTATTTATTGGCACAATATGATTCAGCCGATGTATATGCCAGGGTCATTTTGGAGAAAGGTAATATAAATGCAGGTGCGCAAAATAAGGCATCCTTGTTTTTAGGAAAATCGGCAATGGCCAGGGGTGATTATGTGGTTGCGCAGGATGAATTTCTCAATACCCTGAACTCAGCACAGGATGAATACGGAGCGGAAGCAAAATATTTACTGGGTGAAATTCAATATCTGACAAAAGAAAATAAGCAATGCTACGAAACGCTGGTAAGTCTCAATAGTGATTTCGCTGCGTATCCAGAGTGGGTAGGTAAGTCCTTCCTTCTATTGGCAGATAATTATTTGGCCATGGGGGATAGCTTCCAGGCTAAAGGAACATTAAAGTCGCTGGAAACTTTCCCGCTCGAAAACATAAAAGCATTGGCAAGGGAGAAATTGAAAAAGATTGAAGGCGAGGAGTTGAAAAAGGCCAATCAGGTTAAGGCCGATACGTTAGATAATTAAAGAGATGACCTTGAAAAAGAAAACAGTATATAAATCCAATTCCTTTATAAGGCACTTATTTATTATGTGCTTAGGTGTGCTTGGCACAACTAGTTTGCTGGCCCAGGAAAAGTGGGGCGAAGGGGAGATTGAAAAAGTGGAGATAGAGATTGTTAAGGAACGGCAAATAATCCTTCCTAAGGCTAACCGCAATTTTGAAAAAGTGCCGCCCCGCCCCGTGGAGCCGATTAAGCCTGAAATTACCTATGACTTCAGGAATATTTCATTTTCAACACCTGATTTTAATCCTGCAATTCGTCCGTTACGACTTAAGCAAGAGGAAATTTCCAAGATCTACGGAAACTACATCAGTGCCGGTGTAGGAAATTATTCTTCCCCTTTTCTGGATGCCTATGTAACCACCAAACGTGATAAGGCAAAGTTTTATGGAGTAAAGTTGTTTCACCAGAGTTTTGGTCAGGGGCCGGTTGATAAAAAGAATTCAGCTAGCGGAAATACAGAACTGAGACTTTTCGGTAAATCCTTTGGCCGTCAAGTCAGTTTAGGTGGTTTTATGAATTATGAAATTATTGGTACTCATTTTTATGGATACACGCCAGGTACTGATATAAACAGAGACTTAATCAAACAGAACTATTCTATTTTCAGCCTTGGAGGTGATATTGCGAACTCGACCTCCTCCGACTTCAACTACAAACTAAATGGCTCTTTCAGTTATCTGGATGATCATTTTAAGGCGCAGGAGAGTGAAGTCAATCTGGGATTCAAGAGCGATTACGAAATTTCTAAAACAGGTAAGATATTGATTGGATCTGATTATTACCTGATCTCCCGTAAGGATGAACTCATTGAAGCCAAACCTCGTCATATTTTTAAAGTGAATGGTGGGTACCAGTTTTTTCCAATAGATGATTTGTCGCTAACAATTGGAGCCAATGTGGTTTTAGAGAATGACACGATCGGAAAAGATAAATCAGTACATGTTTATCCCGATTTCAGAGCCTCCTATCCACTAAGCCAGTCGGTAGAAGTATATGCTGGTCTGATAGGAGATATCGACAAAATTTCGCTTCATACAATAGCTCATGAAAATGCCTGGGTAAATGCCAACATCGGCATCTTCAATACTAATCGTTCACTTGAATTATTAGGGGGTTTAAAAGGAAAGTTGGGCAGTAAAGTATCTTTTGGAACTGGTCTTTCAGTCGCCAATCTTAAAGACTTCTATTACTATCTGAATGATTCAACAAACCGATCTAAATTTATTACGGTCTTTGATGAGGGTAATACGAAGAGAACGAACCTGTTTGCAGAACTCGGTTTTTCGCATGCCCAATCTGCCAGAATGGTATTGAGAGGGGACTTATATGGGTATTTAACGGACCAGGTTGCAGAAGCCTGGCACAGACCTAAGTATCGGGTTAGTTTTAATTCCTCATACAATTTGTATTCGAAATTTCTTTTTAATGTTGATTTTATCGTACAGGGTGGTGCTAAGGCTTTTGATGTGGATAATAAAACAACCGTAGTGTTAGATCCGGCCGTAGATTTAAATGTAAAGGCCAATTACTTCTTATCGAAACAGTTTTCAGTATTTCTGAAGGGAAACAACCTTCTATCGAATGAATACCAACTTTACCTGAATTATCCGGTAAGAGGTATTCAGGTGATGGGTGGAATTACCTGGGTTTTTTGAAAATAGCTTAATTTGTCGAAATTACGTTAATTTTGTGTTACTACCCTGATAAAAACCAAACCACATGGCAAAGAGAAAAGACAAAGGCGACCAGGCAAATGAAAATCTTAACGATGGAAACAGCGGAGAAGATAGCTTCGGCCTACCCGATATCGAATATAAACCTCTGGATAATCCGGAGCAAAACGCACCTCAGTCTGAGGAGCAATCGTATAAACCACAAGAGCCAGTAAGGGAGTCGTACTCATATAAACCTGAAGAGGAACCGAAGTCAAATGCTCCGGTTGTGATTGCAATTATCATCGGGCTAGTACTTGTAGTAGCTGGTTTTTTGATTTATCAATATGTGTATAAACCTCAGGCATTAGAAAAAGAAAGGAAGGAGCTGGCAGCTAAAGCAGCTGAAAAACAAAGACGCGAAGCAGCTGCTCGTCTTGCTAAGGAAAAAGAAGCGGAAGAGCAAAGAAAGAGAGATGAGGCCGCAGCCGTTGCTGCTAAGCCAGCGATTGGCACAATCGAGACACTAAGTGGCGGCACCGGTCGTTATTATGTGGTAATTGCCAGTGCTGTGGATGGAGACCTGATCATGGATTATGCAAAAAAGCTAAGTGCCAAGGGAACGGGAACTAAAATCATTCCACCTTATGGAAAATGGAAGTTTTATCGTCTTACCATTGGTGACTATGATTCATTTGCAGCTGCTCAAACAAGTGCAGATTCGGCTAAACCTGAGTTCGGTCAGGGAGCTTGGGTGAAAAAGTACTGATCCGTTGGATTTTGGTTCTATTTTTTTGTGGTGAATAGTTAATATTTTTTAATCTTATGATGATTGCCCAAATTGTTACAGGAGCAGTAGAGTCCGCTAAGCCCGATCAGGCCATATCCTTTTGGAGTCTGGTTATGGCCGGTGGTCCTTTAATGATCCCTTTATTGATCTGTTCTATTATTGCCATATACATTTTTGTTGAGCGCTTGCTTACTATAAATCGCGCGAATGTGAGTTCTGATTCCTTTATGGGAAAAATTAAGGAATTGGTGGTAAGAGGTGATATTAACGGAGCTAAAATTTTGTGTGCTCAATATGACACCCCAATAGCTCGTATGATAGAAAAAGGTGTTGCAAGAATTGGAAGCCCATTGAAGAATATTGAAGCCTCTATCGAGAATGTTGGAAAGATTGAAGTGTTTCGTTTAGAGAAGAATTTATCGGTGT
This sequence comes from Cyclobacteriaceae bacterium, assembly GCA_035408225.1. Classification (GTDB taxonomy): domain Bacteria; phylum Bacteroidota; class Bacteroidia; order Cytophagales; family Cyclobacteriaceae; genus ELB16-189. The sequence goes on from DAOOCD010000178.1 coordinate 3,932, forward strand.
TGGCAACCATAGCAGGGGCGGCCCCGATGATTGGGTTTTTAGGTACCGTAATTGGGATGGTTAGTGCTTTCATTGCTATCGCTCAGGAAGAGGGATCAGTGAGTCCGAAATTGTTAGCAGATGGAATCTACACAGCTATGGTTACTACCGTTGCGGGATTGATTGTTGGTATTATAGCCTATCTCGGTTACAACTATTTGGTTACCCGGGTTTCCAAAGTGGTACACAAGATGGAGTATTCTTCTATCGAGTTTATTGATTTGCTTCAAGAACCCCGGTAACTATGAATCTGCAGGCAAGAAATAAAGTAGATGCGGCCTTTAGCATGGCCTCGATGACGGATCTGATTTTCCTTTTGCTCATTTTTTTTATGCTCACATCTTCCTTTGTCACGCCCTCTGGGTTGCCGGTTAATCTGCCAACGAGCGCAGCCAGCACGATTGAAGTACAAAAGGTTTCAGTTACCGTTACCAAGGATCTTCAATTTTTTGTAAACGATAAACGCGTAACTAAATCTACTTTGGAAGGTGAACTCAAAAGTAAATTGGCCGGACCAAAAGGAGTAGTAGTACTACATATTGATGAAAGTGTACCTACCCGCGAAATGGTTTTTGTTGCTGGTATTGCTACCAAGTTAGAGGCACGGGTTTCCATTGCCACTAAACCGAAGTAACATGAGCGAACAACGGGATCGGAAGAATAAGCAGATAGCCTGGATTACCTCGGTAGGTATCCACGGGCTCTTGTTGGTTGCATTTATGCTTATGATGGCCTGGCGTGCACCCAATCCTCCTTTGCCCGAGTATGGTATTGAGCTAAACTTCGGCATGGATGATCAGGGGGGAGGCGAAATCCAACCCGAGACTTCTCCTGGGGCACAAGAAGAAGCCAATGATCAGGCTGAAGCGGAACAAACTGAAACAGCTCAACCTGAAGAACAAGTGAAGGAAGAAGTGGTTCCTGATAAAACGGAAGAGCCGATAGTATCCAAGGTAGAAAGTCCGGTGGTTGTAAAGGAGGAAAAGAAAGAGCCTGCAAAAGAAGTGGTGAAAGAAAAAGTAGTCGAAGCAAAACCAAAAGTGACACCTACTGAAGAAGTAAAAAAAATTGAGAAGAAAGAAACTTTGCCAACCGAGCAGAAAGGTACAGACGCAAAAAAAGGCGACCCCACCACGAGCCAGGGTGATGATGGCAAGCAAGGCGATAAAGGTAATCCAGAGGGTAAGTTAGATGCAAAAGCTTTATACGGTCAACAAGGTGGTGGCGGTGGTGGTGAAGGTTTCGGACTTTCTATGTCGGGCTGGGCATGGGCGGACCAACCTCAGATTCCTAATCTTCCTGATAATGAAGATGGGCGAATAGAATTTGAAATTGAATGTGATTCAGAAGGGGAAATTATTGGTATCACAACTATTCAAAGGGGCCTAAGTGCAAAGGCGGAGCAGCTACTAAAAGAGGAAATCAGGAAGAATTCATTGATGAAAACTTCCCCAGGCAAGGCACCTGAAAGTTCTAAAGGGAGAGTAGTTTTTATTCTGAAGACCAAATAGATTACTCTACGATAATCAGGTAATAATTCTTCTTGCCCTTCTGCGCAAGCAGGTACTTATTTTGAAGCAATTCAAAAGCAGGCTTCTGGTTGGCATCCGCAACTTTAATTTTATTGATGCTTACGCCACCTCCTTGAATCATCTTTCTGGCTTCTCCTTTGGATTGGAAAATCGTTGCCTTCGTTACTTCAGATAATAAGTCAGTAACGGTGCTACTGTCATCGAAAGAAGAACGACTAATCGTTACCTGGGGCACACCCTCAAAAACCGCAAGCAATGTATCTTCATCCAGACTTTGGAGGTCCTCGGTAACTGAATTACCAAACAGGATAGACGAAGCCTTAATTGCGGCTTCATAATCTGCCTGCGAGTGAACGCGTACCGTTATGTCCTTGGCCAACTCCATTTGAAGCTTGCGCAGGTGTGGAGCCTGCGTATGTTCGTCAATTAGTGAATCAATTTCTTCACGGTTGAGTTGTGTAAATATTTTGATAAAATTGGAGGCATCCTCATCAGAGGTATTTAGCCAATACTGATAGAACTTATAAGGCGAGGTTTTCTTGGGGTCGAGCCAAACATTCCCACCTTCCGTTTTACCGAATTTAGTGCCATCTGCCTTTTTGATCAGTTGTGTGGTAAGCGCATACGCTTCACCATCATCCTTTCTGCGGATAAGTTCAGTTCCAGTTACAATATTGCCCCATTGATCGGAGCCACCCATTTGAAGCTTGCAATTCTTGTTTTTATAGAGCCAATAGAAATCATACCCTTGAACCAGTTGGTAGGTGAACTCAGTGAAGGAAAGGCCAGTCTCGAGTCGTTTTTGAACTGAGTCCTTGGCCATCATATAATTGATGGTAATATGTTTTCCCACCTCGCGGATGAAATCAAGAAAGGTAAAGCTCTTGAACCAATCGTAATTATTGACCATCTCTGCCGAGTTGGAAGTAGCAGCAGAGAAATCCAAAAACTTTTCCAACTGCTTTTTCACACACGATTCATTGTAGCGGAGAGCTTCCTCTGAAAGCAAATTGCGTTCGGCTGATTTGCCCGAAGGATCACCCACCATACCCGTAGCGCCACCCACCAGGGCGTAAGGTTTATGGCCGCATTGCTGAAATTGCAGGAGCGTCATGATCTGAACCAGGTGACCGATATGCAGAGAATCGGCTGTTGGATCAAAACCAATATATCCGGCTGTCATTCCCTTCTTCAATTGCTCTTCAGTTCCGGGCATGATGTCGTGCAACATTCCCCGCCAGCGTAGCTCTTCAACAAAATTCTTGTTCATCATTAAAAATAAGATCCCAAAGATAAGGCTACTGATCTAACCAAACAGATGAAATTCAATTAATCTCAAATTGAACTATGAGTAGTATAACTATTTGTATTTCAGTACCATTATAGATATCTGGCAAAAGTAAATTGTTTGTTGATAAGTTCATTGCTATTCTTTCTTTAAAACTTGTATCATTGAGTCAAAGAAATTGACAGATCAATGCAACAACCTGATTCCTTAAACCTGGTAGCTGAGTTTCACAAAACCTTTAAGCACCCTATTTTGCCAAAGCCGGCAATTCCTGATGAAAACCGATGCAAACTTAGAGTTGCTTTATTAGCAGAAGAACTAAAGGAAATGGAGGTAGCAATCCTGGAGAAAGACCTGGTAGGTATCGCGGATGCGCTTTGCGACCTTCAATATGTTCTATCAGGGGCTATTCTTGAATTTGGTCTGGGCGAGAAATTCAATTCTTTATTTGAAGAAGTGCAGAGATCCAATATGAGTAAGGCATGTACTTCGGAAGAGGAGGCAAATCAAACAGTTCAGTTCTATAAGGAGAAAGATGGAACGGAATGCTACTACAAGAAGGAGGGGAATAAATGGTTGGTTTATCGCAAGTCAGACAATAAGACCATAAAATCGGTCAATTATTCTCCAGCCGATTTAGACAAGATATTGGGCAGTTAGTTTTAGACGTAAAACTCCAATTGAAAAACCGTGTCCTGACCTCGTAATGGAACCGGATGGATCGCTAAAATAGGTAATTCGTTATAGGCCTTTATAAATTCAGAGCGGCTGATTCTGAGCTTGCTTACCCCAGGTCTTACTTTATGATATTGCATCCTTCCAGAGCGATTTGACGTTGCCGAGTACATATAATCGTACCGTATAGGAATAGGAG
>DAOOCD010000179.1:0-7543 GCA_035408225.1 Cyclobacteriaceae bacterium
CGATCAGGTTATTAATACTGTTATGGAAAACGTTCAGATCCATTTTTAACGAAGGGAGAATTTCAACATTGGCTCCCGCATTGATGGACATAGAACGCTCCGCCTGAAGATCCCCCAATTGAGCAGGATCAAATAAATACGTTTGAATTTGTCCTGCTGCTTCCAGCTCTGCAAGACGATCAACCGCTACCTCGGTACCTAGCACACTATACCCGCCCGCTGCAGAATTGTTAAAGTTGAAATAGAGTTGACGAAAGTCCGGAGCTTTAAATCCTACACCACCACTTACCTTAAAAGTAACTTTCTTGTTAAGTTCAAAACGCGATGATAGCTTAGGGCTAAACTGGCCACCATAGATCGTGTTGTAATCATATCGACCACCAACAATTACGGATAGTTTTTCTACCGGAAGCCACTCATGTTGAAAAAACCCATAGCTGGTTCCCTGGTATCTTTTTTCCTCGTCACCATACCGCGAGGTTTGAACCATCTCACTTATGTAGCCTCCGCCAAGGGTTAAAATATTTCTGTCGTTAAAAAAATATTCAGTATTAAGTTCTGGGCGGGTAAACGATTGCTTGAAATCATCTTCATAATATCTACTGCCATCAGTTTCCAGATTCAAATAGGTTTCTGTTTGATAGTGTGTTGAATAAAACCGGGCAATGGCCTTAAACTTATCTGAAAACCTATGGGTTAGCACCGGGTTAAAGTTCCAATCACGGGTATTGCCATTTCCTGAGGTTCGGATACGACTGCCGTTTGATTCCACCTCAAAATTGAATACCTGATCTTCGTTAAAAAACCGGCCCGCTAAACTAATATCCGTTAACGGACTAAACTTGTATGTAATTTTAGAATTTAACGTGTAGTTCGTGAACGGAGAAACCGTTTTACCAAAGTTTTGTGGCGAGAGATCATAGCCGTCCGTATGGTAGCGATTACCAAATACATAAACGCCTAACTTCTTTTTGGTAAAACCTATATCTCCATTTACATCCAGGGTATTATTTGTACCATAGCGAATGGCTGCATTTACCCGTGTACCCTGGGGTCTGTCGGTGATGATATTAATTACTCCGGCAAGCGCATCAGAGCCATACAAACTCGATGAAGGACCTTTTACTATTTCAATCTGCTTAATGTTACCAACTGCTATTCGGCTTAACTCGAGAGAGCCCGTGTATCGACCTATGAGAGGCTCACCATCTATAAGTATTAATGTATAATCCGGGTTAAATCCTTGAATCTGGATACCATTACCCTGAGCATTTATCTGCGGAACTACTACCAATCCCGTTTGTTCGGTCAGTACATCGTTAAGCCGTAAGGAGCCCATCGACTTAATTTGATCTTTAGCAATGAGCGAAACCGGCATAGGCAAGGCCCCCATGGTTCTTTCATTTCGCGTTGCCGTTATAACAACCGCTTCTAATTCTTTGGATTTTAGTGAATCGCCCTCAATATCCTGACCGTAGCTGCTCAGGGTATAAAGCCCAAGGATTATGGTTAGCGATAATTTTAATGAGGACAGTTGGTTCACGGACACAAAGATTAAATTAGCCACAATTAAAAAATGCCCCGGAAAGTATAATTAATGCCTTGACCTTTAATTTGAGACAACACCACAATATTTTGGTATTTTTGAACGAATTCTTCTGAATTTAGTTATTATAGGTCATGATTTATGTCATTTTTATTATATGAATAGTTTACACACAGCGCTGCCTTCAAGTATAAATACCCATAAAAGTAGTTTTAAGAGCCTGCTTGAACGTGAGGATTTAATCCTGCAAACAGCCGAAAACAAGGGTCCTGATTGGATTGGTATTGATACGAAAGTCAGCCGGAATATTATTCACTTTTATTTCTGCCTGGAGGGTTCTGCTGTTTTTGCTTTTAGTCCACATTACAGTCGCCAAATTGAAAAGCAGCACAATTACTTCTTCTATAATCCGGAAAGTGATCTGCCTTTTGAATTGCGCCTTGCTCCTGAAACGCGGGTTGTAGCTCTCTCCATCATGCTGGATAGTCTTCACAAGCTTTTTACGCACGATGCGTTACCGTTTTTAAAACCCGAAAATGCAAAAACCAAGTTTTATGATGAGCGTGAAATCCCGGCTCAACTCTATGTTGTACTTAACCAATTATTTACGGTAACACTAAGTGAGAACGCTGAGAAGTTATATTATCACGGAAAAGCGCTTGAGCTATTAGGCTTGTACTTTTCAGAAAAGAAAACCGATACGGAGAATTGTCCTTTTCTCAACGATCAGGAGACGGTTCGCAAAATAAAAAACGCTAAGGAGTATGTACTCAAGCATATGGAAACACCGCCCGGGCTGAAAGAGTTGGCTAAGATTGCAGGTCTTAATGAATATCAATTGAAGGTTGGCTTTAAAGAAATCTATGGCAATACCGTTTTCGGGTATCTTCTCGATCATAAATTAGATCATGCACGTGTGCTTTTGGATTCGGCTAAATACCAGGTTAATGAAGTCGCCTATCAAATCGGGTACACGAACCCCAGTCACTTTATTGCAGCCTTCAAAAAGAAGTTTGGGATTACACCTAAGAAATATTTAATGAATAAGCATTAATACCTTCTTCGTGAAGTACTTCTTCTTGGAGTTGTTCCAAACAACATTCCAAATACACCACGCACCAACTCACGACCAATCTGTTTTGTTACAGGTGAAGAAAGTACTTCATCAAACGTACTTTTTTCCTGACGGGATCGCGTAGAAGAAGGCCTTGCCTCCTGTACCTCGCGTTTTGTTTCCTCCTCAACTTTCCGGGCTGCATTCATTTTCTCTTCCAGCATTTCAAAGGCGCTTCTGGGATCTACAGTCTCTTTATACTTTTTATTAAGGTCTGATCCATCTAACTGGGTCTGATATTCTTGCGGTGTTAGCGGTCCCATAAAAGAAGATGGTGGTGCTAAATGAGTAACCACTGTCTCTGTTGGAATTCCTTTTTCATTAAGGACAGTAATAAAAGCCTGTCCTGTTCCCAACTGAGTAAATTGTTGTTCCATGTCATAATACTCAGATTTTGGAAATGACTTGATCGTTTCTTTCAGTGCTTTTACATCGTTGGGTGTAAAGGCTCGGATTACATGATGTACCCGATTACCTAACTGAGCCAACACGTTGGCTGGCACATCCTGACTTATCTGCGTACAGAAAAACACGCCCACTCCTTTTGAACGGATGAGACGAATGATCTGATCGATCTGATCCATAAAGGCTTTAGGGGCATCTTTAAAAAGTAAGTGTGCTTCATCAAAAAAGAAAACCAGTTTGGGTTTGTCCAAGTCACCTGCCTCCGGCAATACCTGATATAACTCCGCTAACAAAGCAAGCATAAAGGTTGAGAAAATAGCGGGCTGACTTTGAATATCGGAAACGTTTAAAAGACTGACCACTCCGCGGCCATCAACTTTCTCAAACAGGTCATCAATGTCGAAAGACTTTTCTCCAAATATCTGGTCCACACCTTGTTGCTCGAGGGCAACTATTTTTCTTAGTATCGTACTGGCCGTGGCCGATGAAATTTTACCGTAATCATTTTTGATTTCCGCTGCACCGGCTCCTTCGCTAAGATAGTTAAGCACTTTCTTCAAATCATTGAGATCTACGATCGGCAGGTCTTTGTCATCGGCATACTTGAATAAAATCATCAGCACACCACTCTGTACTTCATTTAATTCAAGTACTTTACTTAAGAGCACTGGCCCGAACTCGGTGACAGTGGCCCGCATCTGAGCACCCAATTTTCCGCTCAACGAGTATAACTCAACAGGATAGCTCGAAGGGGTATAATTAATCCCAAGTGCTGAGGCCCGCTCTTTTATCTTATCATTGATCGCCCCTTCTTTCGCCATTCCGGAGATGTCGCCTTTCATGTCGGGCATAAATACCGAAACCCCTGCGGCAGATAGTTGCTCGGCAAGTAATTGAAGGGTGCGTGTTTTACCTGAACCTGTTGCTCCGGTAACTAGTCCGTGGCGATTCATCATCCGCAAAGGCAAATTGACCTTAGCATCACTCAGAATCTCGCCCTGATAAACACCCGCCCCCAGGTAAATGGAAGCGCCTGCTATAGAATAGGATTTCGAAATTGATTCAATGAATTTCTCTTTTGACATATTCATTTGATTTGAAAATGAAAGATTGGAAAATAAAAGGACAAGATAAAACCAGAAGCAAGCCTACCCAATTACAGTTTCCTGCGCAGCAGCCAGTCTACTTGAGGATCATCGCCCATCCAGAAGGTATGCTCCGAAAATTTTTCGAAACCCCATGCCTCGTAAAAGCGTTGAGCTTTGAAATTCTGTTCCCAAACTCCAAGCCAAATCCAATCATACTTCTTCTGGCTGGCATGTGCTAAAGCTGCCTCCATCAACAACCTGCCCACCGATTTGCCCTGGGCCGAAGTAAGCACATAAAGTCGCTGAAGTTCCACTGTATTATCTCCCAGCAAGCTTTTAACTTCATCACACTCGCGTACCCTTACAAACCCAACTAATTGATCTGTTTCCCACGCAAGATAAATGCGAGAGTTCGGTTCATGAAACTCTTTTACTAAAGCATCCAGACTATATGCCGATCTAAAAAAAGCTTCCATGTTTTCCGGAGTATTGGATGCAGAAAAAGTATCTGTATAGGAAGAGATCGCTACCTCGCGCAGGGTGGGTATGTCTTGCAGAGTTGCTTCCTTTATTTCAATCATATGCGAAGATAAAAAAGAGGTGGTCTTAAAAGTCAAATCGAAACGACTGACCCTGCCTGCTCCGCCAACTATCGGATTCTATTAAGGCAAGTTCGATATGGTCAACACTATGCATCAGGCCGATGACAGCTTGACTTTTGAGACCGCCCTTTAAATTCTAAGCCGCTTACTTTTTCTCTTCAAAGTTCTGGAAGGAATATAAGATGCCTAGGCTAAATGCCTCCGCTAATTGAACGCCAGTATCCTGATCGTAATCATAAATTAAAATTCCGCCTAACGATACATTCATAAACCTGTTCACCTTAGCCGTGAGGCCAATATCAAGACGATGGTCGATGGTTTTTAAATCAAGCGTCTCGTAGTTGGCAAACATTAAATAGCGAAATTTTAAATTCAGATTTTGAGCGATGTCTTTATTGAACTCAGCCTGCATCTGAAACGCCAGCCACTCGTAGCGTGTGTTTTCACCCACATTTACGCCATACGGTTTTAATGGATCGACCGCTGCAAAGCGGCCGTTATTATCTGACACTATAGTAACCCGTGGGGAAAATGGAGAAAGACTTAATTTAAAATAATCTACCGGGTGATATTCAAAACCCCAGGCCGAAGTAATAAATGCCGGTGCAAAAAAATCTGAGATAAGCGAACCTACCTCCACTCCATTAACATCCTTCTCATATTTATACCCCTTGGCAAACTGCGATTGAAAGTTTATAGAAGTCGTCAAACTCCACTTGGAATTAAGGTCATGCCCTACTTTGGTTTCCATGTAGATCCGGTCGAGGGTTTTACGATAGCCTTGTCCTGCATTATTAACCATACCGTAGAGAAAATCAAACTGGTTATCCCACGAGGTTTTGTTCTTCTTATAATTCGCCTTGTAGTTAAGCAACCCATTAAACCCAAAAGAATTTACACCCCCTGCTTTCCAATTAGAAGAAAAAGATGCCTGATTGATATTGAGGCCAGCTCTGAAGTTCTTTTTCCAGAAAGTAGTGGTGTCGACTTTTATAACCTGGGATGAGGCGCTCAGCGTAGCGGTAAGTATACAAGCCATTGTACATGCTGAAACTTTAAGGAAACTTCTTAAATTCATATGGGTTGGTTTAAGGCTACAAAAATAGCAAATATCCGAAACCCAGAAGCAGTCAGATATTGTTTAGCTTTATCTCATCCAGGGCCACCTCGGTAAGGGGCTTGGTAATAAACTTGATAACGTGATTGTTATTTACGATCTTATCAATGTCGCGCTTGTTGTCAGAACTTGAAAGGATAATTACTTTGCACTTGCTTCTTACCAATTCATTAAATTTTTCGAATTCGTAGAGAAACACAAAGCCATCTACGATGGGCATGTTAATATCCAGAAAAATAATATTGGGGATGTCCTCCGGGTTATTTTGATGTTCCTTCAGGTAGTCTAAAGCACCTTTTCCAGATCCCTTCACTTCTACCCGCCTGGCAAACTTGGTGATCTCTATAATTCGTTTACTTATAAAATTGTCCGTGTCATTGTCATCTACCAACAAAACGAGATCAATGGTCTTTGTAGTGGTTTCCATTTCCATTCACTGCTTAGCAATCCGCAAAATCAACTCTCACAAAATTATCCTTTTTTATCAGATCCTAAACTTTTGGTGATCCTACGGGGGGTGGAAGTAAGTATTTGATCAAAAAAGTAAAAAAAACAGGATTTCAGCGAGTCAAAATCTTAAGTTTTTCGCCTTGGGCCAGACTAAAGGTTTCCTTTTGATTCCAATCCATCAATTCCTTAATAGTGACATTATACTCGCGGGCTACACTATAAAGAGTATCACTGGGCTTTACTTCATACACTATAAAGGTTGGTGTGGACTTACTTTCAATGATTGTGCTTTCCGAATTGGAAATTACAGGGGGAGCTACTACCCTTAAATACTGACCCGGTTTTAGGCCGGCATTGATATCCAACTGATTCCAGGAAAGCAAATCTGTAACATTAACACCATAATTTTTAGAAATAGCATAGAGCGTTTCGCCTTGCTTAACCTGATGTAGTCCATTTTGGGGTTTGGTATCGATTATTGAATCTTGTTTAACAGCAATAGTTGGCTCCACAATCGCTGGTTTAATCTCACTCTTATTTACTTGAATTCCTTCTTTCGGTTTTACCTCCCAACCAAAGAATGAATCATCATCAACTACAACTACCTCTACATCCTCAGCCGATACGGGTTGCAGAGTTGATTCCTGAACCGGTCGTTTGGTATTCAACCACACTACCTCACCTGACCTTACGTGATCGGAATCAGATATTTTGTTTAACTTTTTTAACCGCTTAAGCTGTACCCCATACTCCTGGCTAATTAACCAAAGATTCTCGTTGGGCTTTACGGTATGATTCAGTTGTTCGGATTTTGTTTTCTTCTTATGTAAGAAATAATAGGAACCACCCTGAACGGTATGATCAATGGGGATATCATTGTAGCGTAATAAATCAGATAAAGGCACCCCCGCCCGATCTGCTAACGTGGCAGTGGTTTCTCCGGGTACAGCTTGAATAGCAAGAACTCCGTTGATCTTTTTCTTTTCCGCTTTTGCAGGAATCGGCTTTGTCTGCAGCGGTGTGGCCTGCGAAGCTTTGGCCGAAGCAATCATCAGGGTATTAAATTCCGGGCTCAACTGACCGCTTGGAATAATAACTGAATAAGGCCGATCGGCAGGGATATTATCTACGCGAGCCCATTTATTATATTCTTTTAGCGTGGCCTCCTCTACCGACAACTCCATTGCAATATCTTTTAATGTCTTAGGCGACTGCACCTGA
>DAOOCD010000180.1:0-7506 GCA_035408225.1 Cyclobacteriaceae bacterium
ACATTGGCCTTAAGTCGGGAGCGGACGAATGTAATTCTCATCGCAATCGCCCTATTCTCGGTGATCGTCATTAGTATTCTACTGGTAAACCGGTATCGGATTATGAACCGTGCCAGGCGTGAGGTCGAACTCCAACAAGTTCGAAATCATATTGCCCGCGACTTGCACGATGACATTGGGTCAACCCTTTCCAGTATTAATATTATGAGTCAACTTGCTTTGCGGGAAAACGCCCGTCTGTCAAACGGGCAGGGAAATGCGAGCACACATCTGAACAAGATTGCCATGCACTCTGCCAACATGATGGAGAAAATGAGTGACATCGTTTGGTCCATTAATCCAAAAAACGATTCACTCGATCAGGTAGTAATGAAGATGAAAGAATTTGCAGCCGAAATTCTGGAACCTAAAAATATCGACTACTCATTTGAAATGGCAGATTCTATTATGGCTTTAACTCTGGATGTAGAAAAACGCAAGAACATTTTCCTGATTTTTAAAGAGGCAGTTAACAACGCAGCTAAATACAGCGAGGGGAACAAATTGACAGTATCCTTATCCGTTCAACACCAAAAACTATCATTATCCGTGCGCGATAATGGGAAAGGATTCAATCCAGCTTTGGGCACCACGGGTAATGGACTAAGAAATATGGAAGACAGAGCTGTTGCCATGCATGGGAAGATGATCCGAATCAGCGAACCCGGAAAGGGCACAGACATTCAGCTTGAAATGCCGATCACATGATTGGGGTATTTTAGATTGACTCTATTAAGCAGTAATTTGTTCTACTAATTAAAATGTCGCTGTCCGTATTAATATTTGAAGATAATGCTTTGCTGCGTGAAAGCATGAGTAGCCTGATTGCCTTGAAAGAAGACCTGCACCTTGCAGGTGCCTTCGAAAATGTACTCTCAGCTAAAGCACACGTCACCACACTTAAGCCTGATATTATTCTCATGGACATTGATATGCCCGGTATGACTGGCATCGAAGCCGTAAAGCAAATCCGAACTTTTAATGCGGCCATACCCATCATTATGCTCACCGTATTTGACGACAACATCCATGTGCTGGATGCAATTCGGGCCGGTGCTTCAGGGTATCTGTTGAAGAAGCATCTCTCCACAAAACTTTTTGACTCAATTGACGAAGTACTATCGGGAGGCGCACCCATGTCACCCAGCATTGCCCGCATGGTGATTGGTTCGATGCAGAAAATTTCCAACAACCCTTACCAACTTACACCACGAGAAAAAGAAATACTTACTTCATTAAGTCAAGGCAACAGTTATAAGATTATCGCCTTGCAATCTGAAATCAGCTTAGATACCGTGCGCACTCACATCAAAAAGATTTACGAGAAACTTCAGGTGCATTCGCAGACGGAAGCGGTGAGTAAAGCCATTCACGAGAAATTGGTATAACTATGAGCTCAATTACACCTACCATTCAATCCGAACGCATAGTCGTGCTCGATATACTTCGAGGAATTGCTATTCTCGGCATCCTGTTAATGAACATGCCAAGTTTTTCGTTGCCAGGAGTAGTTGGGCATGATCCTTCCACCCTGAACGAGTCTGGAATCAATTATTATATCTGGTATGTGGTCAACTGGGCTTTCGATGGCACGCAACGCGCGTTATTCTCCATACTATTTGGTGCCGGCATCCTTTTATTTGTTGGCCGCAAAGAAAATGAAATGGATGGGTTGAAACCCGCGGATTATTTTTTCAGGCGCCAAATTTGGTTGATTGTGCTATCGCTCTTTGATGTGTATATCTTACTATGGAATGGGGATATCCTGTTTGACTATGCATGTTATGGAATGCTCTTATTTACATTCCGAAAATTGGCTCCAAAAACACTCCTTATTGCTGCAGGTATTTGCTTTGTACTGATTTTAGCGCGCGACAACCGCGACCTGTACGAACAGAAAAAGATGATTACCCGGGGCGAAATTGCTGCTGCAATTGATACTACTAAAACCAACCTCACACCAAAACAAAAAGATGAACTCGGGGCCATGACAGCTTTCAGGGAAAGGTTTACAAAAGAAAGCAAGCTGAAGAGGATGGAGACATCCATTGAAAAAGTGAGCGGTTCCTATGAATCGGTATATGATTACAGAACATCGATGTATGTGGACAACCTGATCGAGTACACTTATTTTCAATGTTGGGATGTACTGATGTTTATGTTATTTGGAATGGCCTTGTTCAAAATGGGAATTCTAACAGGTAACGCCTCTATAAAAATTTATTTCTGGATGACTGTTATCGGCTTAGGGGCCGGGCTAACGCTATCGTATTTCCAGGTACAAACTCAGGTAGAAATTGGCTTTAACTGGTTCGATTACATGAAAGAAGTTCCCTTTCAATACTACCAGATAACCAGGGCCCTTCGTACCGTTGGCATTTTCGGAGTGATTATGCTACTCTATAAATCCGGTTGGTTTACCTGGTTCTTTTCGATGTTGCGTTCTGTAGGTCAAATGGCATTAACCAATTACCTGACACAATCTTTAATCTGCAGTATCATTTTCAATGGATTTGCCTTTGGTCTCTTCGGCAAATTGCAACGGTATGAAATCTATTTAGTGGTTTTAGGAATCTGGCTCTTTCAGATTGCCTTTTGCAACGTATGGATGCGTTACTTTTTATTTGGTCCATTCGAATGGGTATGGCGCAGTCTAACTTATTGGAAGAAACAGGCATTTGTTAAGGGGTTATAAACAATCCATAATTTCTACACTATGTCACATCATCATGTGATTTCTAAAATCTCATATTTGAAGATATTTAACAAATGAAATTAGTTTTCCTTATTGTTCTTTTGGTCCTGACCCGTTTGGTCAGCGAAGCCCAGGTTCCCGGATTAGAATGGGCAAGAAACGCGGGTGGGTCCGGTTACTACGCGCAGGGTAATTCAGTTGCCACCGATCTGAACGGAAATGTATACACTACGGGAACATTCGGGGGCACGATCGACTTTGATCCAGGACCCGGAACGCATGTTGTAACTTCGATTACTGAACAAGATGCCTTTATTTTAAAACTTGATGCCAACGGTAATTTTGTTTGGGTACAGCAAATGGGTTTGTCTGGAAGTTCGGTAATCGTTGATGACTCAGGCAATGTTTATATAACAGGCCACTTCAACGCGGACGGAAACTTTGGTGCAATTCCGCTTATCAACAATGGGCACACTGATATTTTTGTTTGCAAGTTAGATGAAGATGGAGCCTTTATATGGGCGAAAGGCATAGGAGGAACTGAATATGACTATGGAAATTCTATTGCCCTCGATGGATCGGGTAACTTATACATAACCGGCACGTATCAAATGACTGTTGATTTTGATCCCGGAACAGGAAGCACGACACTTTCTTCAGTCAATGACACCGATGACATTTTTGTTTCCAAATTCGATAATGATGGAAATTTTATCTGGGCAAGAAGTATGGGGGGAACAGACTATGAGAGCGCAACTTCCATTACTACGCATGCGGGCAATGTATTAATTACGGGTTCATTCTATCAAACCAATACAAACGATGCGGATTTTGACCCTGGTGCTGGCACCTTTTATCTAACCTCTAATGGCGAAAGTGATATTTTTATTTGCAACCTATCCACTACAGGTGATTTTGTTTGGGCAAAAAAAATAGGTTCCTTAGGCTGGGACAATGGGCAATCCATAGCAACAGATGCAGGAGGAAATATCTATACTACTGGTTCATTTTATCAGGGCACCGTTGACTTTGACCCAGGACCTGGCCTTGCTGAGCTTACAGCATCGGGCAATCCAGAAGATATTTACATTCTTAAACTTGATGCGTCAGGTAACTATGACTGGGCAAAAAATTTTGCCGGAACTGATGTTGATTCAAACGGAATTGGATACTCGATCACGATAAACAATACGGGCGATGTTTATACTGCTGGTTATTTTGCAGGAACTGTAGATTTTGATCCAGATCCATCTACTGAGTTCTTCCTCTCATCCGATGGACATATCTTCGTTTCTAAACTTGATGCATCTGGTAATTTTAAATGGGCAGCAAAAATGGGCGGCCAGGAATATAATCAAGTAAGCTCTATCACTACGGACATCCTGGGATATGTTTATACCACAGGATATTTTGGAGGCCAAGCTGTTGATTTTAGTCCGGGGAATTGCATATTCACGCTTGATGCAGTGGGGGACCAGGATTTTTTTGTTCAAAAAATTGGAATAATTCCATCAGGTTGCTTTGAAATAACCCTTCAACCGCAATCTATAACTACGTGTGTCGGAACAACCATAACCTTTAATGTTGCTGCCTCAGGCACTACGAACATTAAATACCAATGGCAGATTTATAATGATGGCGTTCCTGATTTTTTAGACCTTTCGGATGGTAGGGATTACAACGGAACCATGACTGATGCTTTCACTATTAGCAATGTAAGCATTTCAGATGGAGATGTATTTCGTTGCAAGATTTCCGGTGATGGCTATGCAGATATCTTTTCAAATGAAGTAACCCTCACTGTTGTAGGTCCTCCTGCTGGTATCAACGTGTCACGATGTGGTCCTGGCCCTGTGACACTGCTCGCGACTGGCGCAATCAATGGTCAGTACCGGTGGTATACCGCTGCTACAGGAGGAACTGTCATCGCGGGTGCAGTCAACAGTAATTATACAACACCTTCACTTGCAGTAAGCACGACCTATTTTGTCTCTATTGATCGTGGTTCCTGCGAAACAAGTCGCACAGCCGTACTGGCATCCATTAATTCATGCGCTCCCATTCCAGAATTAGTATGGGCTCAAGGTTTTGGTGGGGCTGGTTACAGTCTTTCAATGGTCGTTGATGCTACTGGCAATGTCTTTACTACAGGTTATTTCAGAGGCACTTTAGATTTTGATCCGGGGCCAGGCGTTGCTTCTTTATCGTCTGCAGGAGGAAACGAAGTCTATATTTCTAAACTGGATGCGGCCGGCAATTTAGTATGGGCAAAAAGCGTAGGTGGAACCAGTGATGATCAGGGTAATGCTATCAGTGTAGATGCAACAGGAAATGTTTATGTAGTTGGTAATTTTCGTGGCACAGCTGATTTTGATCCGGGGGCAACATCATTTCCATTAACCTCAGCAGGTGGGAATGACGTGTTTATTTTAAAACTGACTGGTGATGGAGATTTTGTTTGGGCTAACCGGGTAGGCGGAACGCCCTCTGCTTCCGGAAGTGATAGCGGTGGTTCTTTAGCATTAACTACTTCCGGAGATCTATTCGTGTACGGATATTTTTATGGCACTGTAGACTTTGATCCCGGAGCAGGATCATTTCCATTGACCTCCGCTGGTAGCGGGGACCTTTTTATTCTTCGGCTTACTTCCAATGGAGCATTTGTATCCGCCTTAAAAATTGGCGGCTCGAGTTTCGATGTCAATGGAGATATGTTTCTTGATCCGTTAGGAAATATTTTTCTAAGCGGATTTTTCTATACAACAACTGATTTCAATCCGGGAGCCGGAGTATTTAATCTAACTTCAAATGGAGCAGGAGACGCGTTTGTTTGTAAACTGGATCCAACCGGAAATTTTCTGTGGGCAAAGAGCATGGGCTCGGTGGGAGATGATAGCTCCACCTCAGTACGCACCGATGCAACTGGTGATGTTATTGTTACTGGGTACTTTGAGGGTACTGCTGACCTTGATCCAGGCCCATCGCAATCAAATTTTACTTCAGCGGGGATGAAAGATCCGTTTATAATCAAACTTACTTCAGCAGGAGATTTTGTATGGGCAAAAACAATCGGTGGAACTGATGATGATGTAGCCCAGGAAATTACTACGGATGCTTCAAATAATATCTACATCGGAGGTGCTTTCAATAAAACAGTTGATTTCGATCCAGGACCAGCTACATTCAATATTACATCCATTGCCTTTCAGGATATCTTTTCTCTCAAAGTAAATCCGAATGGTGATTTTATTTGGGTTATCGGAATGGGAGGCATCAGCAATGATTTTCCTACTGGATTAAAACTAGATGCTTCGGAAAATATCTATATAACAGGCGCTTTCAGAGGTACTGTAGATTTTGACCCGGGGCCAAATACAGTAACCCTCACGGGAGGCACAACTGACTGGACTACCTTTGTTCAAAAGTTAGTTGCCCCTACACCTTTAATTACCATCAGCACTCAACCCTCGGACGTAATTGCATGCAACGGAGATACCAAGACGTTTTCTGTAAATGCCACAGGAACAACCAATATCAAGTATCAATGGCAGTTCTCACTGGATGGCATTATTCCCTTTACTGATATTGCAAATGGTAGTGGCTATTCCAACGTCACCACGAATGTGCTTTCAATAAATACAACCGGTAATTTTGGAGCAGGCCGTTATCGTTGCCGGATTAATGGCGACTTTGCTGCGGAAGTAATCTCTAATGATGAAGGCCTTTTTATCAGTGCAACTCCCAGTTCACCTTTAACTACAGGAAATTCTGCTTGCAGTTTCGGTAGTTTAACTCTTACAGCTACTGGTGGTGCAAACGGACAGTATCGATGGTATACAGTAGCAACGGGAGGCTCGGCTATTACGGGCGAGGTAAATAGTACCTATATTACTCCTATACTTGTTTCCACAACAACGTACTATGTGTCACTCTTTAATGGATCGTGCGAAAGCACTCGTACCCCTGTAATTGCCACAATTGTCGTCCCGCCTGTCAAGCCTGCAATCGCAAGCAACATTGCACCCGTTGGAAATGCGCTTACAATTTGCAGCACCACAGTTCTTACACTCTCCGCACCAAATGGTTTTGCTTCGTATAGTTGGTCGACTGGTGCAGCTACATCACAAATCACAATAACTGCAACCGGAACTTATTCAGTAACAGTAACCGATGCTTCGGGATGTGCCAGTCCGGCTTCGGATGCAATTATCGTTACAGTTGTTTCTGCCCCGTGTAATAATCAGGCACCCGTGATTGCGACAAGCACCACGTCAACTATAATTGGTGGCCAGGCAACCATCAATCTGTTAGACCTTATTACAGATGTGGATGACAATTTAGTTCTTACGTCATTAGTTATTCTTCAGTCGCCAAGCAGTGGAGCCATAGCAACTATCACCAATGGCATTCTTGACATTGATTACAAAGGAATTAA
Organism: Cyclobacteriaceae bacterium; assembly: GCA_035408225.1. Taxonomy (GTDB): domain Bacteria; phylum Bacteroidota; class Bacteroidia; order Cytophagales; family Cyclobacteriaceae; genus ELB16-189. Next base: position 7,170 of record DAOOCD010000180.1, read on the forward strand.
CTTCTCAGGGCGTGATCAACTGACCATTCAGGTGTGTGATGTATTTGGCGAGTGCACGCAACAAATTCTGGAAATTGATGTGATCGGAGATATAGAAGTTTACAATGGCATCTCGCCTAACAATGATAACCAGAATGAAATTTTCCTGATTCGCAATATTGATTTGCTACCCGATACGCGGAATAACAGAGTCACCATCTACAATCGATGGGGCAGTAAGGTTTTTGAAGTCTCTGATTACAACAATACAACCAATGTGTTTAAAGGCCTGAGTGAAAATGGAAGCGAACTTCCATCAGGTACTTACTTCTATAAGATTGAGTTTGAAAACGGTCGG
>DAOOCD010000181.1:0-7487 GCA_035408225.1 Cyclobacteriaceae bacterium
CTTCCTGGGCTTCCGTATCGCGCTTGATAGTATCAATAAAAGATTTCTGTTTGTCACTGGCGTTCTTAAGATTTTGTGAAATCCAGATAAGGCGGGAAAACTCCTGCTTGTTTTGCTTCTTTGAAAGAGCTGTTTCAGCAGCTAATTTGTTTTGAATGTCAACAATGGAACGATCTGCACCTTCCGGGATTTCTCCGTAAGCACTTCCGATCAGGTGAATAGATAAACTACATTCGTCCAGATCTCTTCTTATCTCACGCTCTACTTCGTTCAGTTGGGTGGGTAAGGTGTTTTTAGGTAACACTATGTACCCGTGGCGTTGAAGTTCGCGCTTAATGATATTGCGTTGCACAGAAAGATCATGACCTGTTTCTGCGAGATAGATTGATTTTCGCTTATAAATGTTTTTTACTTCGGATTTGATGTCACCTTCATTCAGGATCATCAAGGCATCGTGAATGTCATAGGCAAGATCAACCAGTTTCATCCAGTACTGCTTTTCAGCCTCCTGGCTAAAGAAGTCTGAGTATTCTTTCTGCAGCCCCGTTTCTGAATCCAACTGATACATTTCGTAGCCAATCAAATCCCGAAGCCTGGGTGGCTGTTCCTGTAAAGTAAGCGGAGCTTTTAATACTTTGAATACACGATTGATTTTGGAAGAAGATGCATTCTTGTAAAAAGTCTCCACGTTATCGAGGCAACGTCCTGATTGTACAAATTCTTTGGTGAGCACAGCAACGAGTATGGCCGCATTATTAAGGGCCGGAGCTGTAGCCGTATCAAATTCTGATTTAAGAACAATATTGGGCTTAGCGCCTAATACCTGCAGAAGCATCAATTCAAGAAATTTTTTGAATTGGGAAACCCAACCCTGCTCGCTTTTTTGAGCTGTTTCATTGTCTTTCTCAGCAAAGGTTATCAGTACATCAATTTCAAAAGCCATGAGTTTAAAAAGTTTGGTTATACGAGTTGTTTGGTTCCTTTTTCTGTTATGTTGTGGATAAGCCCCTGGGCCAATTCATGATGATTTGCCAGAACAAAATAGAAGTCGATAAGATTTATTTTCAGAAGTACAGATCGCTCGCTGGCCACCACTTCGGTGATGGCAGGTGTTGGTCCTTCCTGAAATAAGTCGCCAAATACATTTCCGGGTTTCATGCGCATCACTTCCTCATCTTTGTTTTTGAGACTAACCTCTCCGTGGGCCATAATCAGTATGGGCATATCCTGTGTTTCAGGAATGCTCAACTTCTCATTAGGTTTCAAGGTTATCGGCATAATCTTATCCGATAAATCACTTAACACTTTTCCCTGAATGTGCTCGAAGACGGGAATCTTTTTGATCAGCATGATCATTTCTATGTATAAGAAGAAACCGTCATCCAATCCGTCAAGTAACTGATTGCTTTCAATGGATGAGTCCAGGAATTTTTTGTCTTTGTAAGGAAGTCTATCAGTAATTGTCTGGTAAGCAGCCTTGTCTTTGTTATATACAACCCAGGCTGTAGTTTCCTGTAATAACTTATCGTTGTTAAACATCTGACTGATTAACCCACGGCTAATCCTGAAATTAGGAATGTAGGCCGTTGCATAAACCGCACATACTTTTGTCCACCGATTATTGAAATTGAAATCCCGATTAAGGATGTAGTTAATCACCTGGATGGGATTGTAACTCTCGCGTGGAAAGAATGTTTGAAGTTTCTCCAGTTTTTGCGTTGTGGTCGAGTCATCCAATAATGGAATAAGTTTTGGCTTCAGGTCCTGGTCAACAAAAAGGTCCAGAAGCTCTAATGCATATTGAATACTATCCGGGGTTCCCACTTCAATATTTTCCTTTACCAATTGCACGGATTCAGGATCATACAATAAAGAGAGTAGCAGACCGATATGATCGTAATTATCGCGGATTTCTTCGCGTAAAGCTTCTTTTAAATATTCGTAATGAGGTTCATCAGTGAGTTCATGCAATGCAGCCAGGTTCCAGAGCGTCTTGCTCATTTCGGTATCGAGCAAGTCTTTTACAGCCAATGCCTCGCGGCCGGTTGCCCGATAATTAATATACCGGAGGGAGTACAAAATTTGCATTACAATACGCTTGTCCGGGTAATCGATTTTTTTCCAAAGCAGTTGCAAACTTTCCTTGCCAGGAATATGCCCCATGATCTGAATTAATTTTAACATGATCAGATCATTCTGTCCCGATTTATGAAACGCAGTTTCCAGAATGGGCAGCACAGGTTCTCCAGCTTCTTTCAGGGCAGAGGCGGCCTGATGTGCATACATGGGAGAGGAGAGTAATTCAATCAGTACGTTCCAGGTTTCTGGTCGTTTAACTTTGCGTGCTGTAAGCAGGGCTTCAGTTCTTACTTTTGGATCGGCATCACGCATCAGCTCCAGTAAAATGAAGATGGTTTTCTGATTGGTTAATTTGCGCATCAGTTTAGCCGCCAGCAAGCGATCGGCTTGCTTTACCGACTTACTCAGTTTCATTAGCTTCTCCACGGGAATGGAGAGGAGGTCGCTGTCTTCAACCATCCCAGCCGCTTGTGTAGCTAATCCACGTATCTCGTTGTCACTTGAATTAAGCCCAAGTTCCTGAATTTTTTTCTGTGCAAACTGTGATACTTTTTTTGATTTGCTTTCAGCCAGTTGGATCAATGAAGATTCAAAGAGTGCGGGTTCGAGTTTCTCCATCAACTTGAGGCCGTAGATAATTTTTTCTTCGGCTGTGCTTCGCAGTTCTTTTTCTAATACACTATCCATCGTGTATTCTTTAACCAGGTTCTTTTTTACGGCCGACTTATTTTTAATAAGAGAACTTTGTAGCGTTTCGCGATATCCATGGTACATACGGTTGGAAACCCAGTACCAAATGGCGAGTACCGGTAGCGTGAAGAAGGTAATGGATAACACGGTGAAAATCTGAAATTGATTAATCAGTACAATTATTCCTCCGGCAACGGTACTGGCTAAGGCTGTTACAAAACCTTCAATTTTTGTTTGTGCATCAATACTGATCGCCCGATCGATCGGTACATAATAGAATTTGAAGGTAGGGGTATCTAACGCATCCCGAAGAGAGTTTATAAAGAGTTTACTCATCGCAACCGCGATAAAGAAAAAGACTATGGTACTTCCTTCGCCAGTTTTAAGATCGTAACCGAATAAGGAGCCAAGGCCAAACGCAGCGCCTGTGAAAAGAATAAGCAGAAGCGGGTTTATAAGCAGGGATATCCGCAATCCATAATCCTGATTAATTCGATCCGTAGCGAATGTTGAGAACAGGAAACTGAAGATAACTACGGTAGCTTCAAAATAACTAAGAAAGTAGGGAAGGTCATTCTGCGTAAACTGATTGGTGGTTGCGTTATAAAATGAATAGTCAACGAACCTGAGGGCCACCATGGAAACTATAATAAAGAGAGACAACGTCATGATGTAGCGATTGCCTAAAAACTGACCCACCGATAATTTTTTAATATCAGTTTCGGATTTAATGACAGAACGGCCTTTAATAAGGTGACGATTAGCGAGAAGTATAAACAGGCCTAAGTAACCAATAATGCTTACCAGCCCGATTGTATAAAGGGATCTGATGTCAACTCCGGAACTCAGCATGACAGGGATTGCAAAAAAGGCAAGGATTTGGGCAATGGTGGTTCCTAAATCGACACTGCCAATAATCCGTTTCGATACCCGCACATTAAACATCCTGTTAAACGCACCCCAAAAAACGAGTTGAGTCACAAATGTGAACGGAAGAATAAGGGTAAAACCAAAATAATAGAGGTAATCGGTGTCCTGTACGAATTGCTCACCAAACTCAATGAAGGCAGTGAAGATAATAACCAGCAAAAGATTAAAAATAGCCAGGGCTGTGAATGGAATGCGACCCTGCAAAAAGTTGTAAAAAATAGTGATAACCATTCCAAGGGCTCCCGATATAGCAAGAGCTACAGGTAACTGGGTTTTCTCATCAAAATGCTCCAAAAACAGGGATTGTGAGGCCACTGCAACAGAGGCTAAAAACAATCCCATCAGAAAGCTGATGAGGAGCAGAAGGGATACCGGGCCTGTTTCTTCAGGCTCCACATCCAACAGATTCCAAAGCCTTGAGAGCATACTTGGGGGTTTAACTCTTAAATTTTATACAATTCATCGGAAATTCCTATTCAATTAAGAGTTCATTTATAAGTACTTAGTTCTTGATTAGTAGTTAGTTGATGAGAATTCAACCAAAATCCACTCTCTGCCTGCCGAAAATTCCCAATGTTGTAAATTACTTCAGCCCTTGATAAGGTAAGCGGGCCAGTGTTAAAACCTTTAGAATTGGCTGTTTGGAGCCTGGTAGACTAATGACTCTTATAAAGGACCGAGCCATCCCCATAACTAAGAAAGCGATAGGCATGCCCAAGGGCCTCATGGTATACTTTCTTCCATGCTGGGCCGATAAAGGCGGCTACCAGTAAAATGAGGGTTGACCCAGGTTGATGGAAATTTGTGATAAGTGCTTCAACCACCCTAAAAGAGTAGCCAGGCACGATGTAGATAGAGGTCTCGCCAGTAACCGTATCCATATCTTTTTTATCAAGGATGTCCAGAATGGCTTTAAAGGCTTCCTCTTTATTTATATCATTCCGTAATGTGTAGGGATCATATTGAGTTATTTCAAAAGTAGCATCCGGATGGTTCATTAGTTTCACCCCATACCAATAAAGGCTTTCCAGGGTTCGCATGGAGGTTGTTCCGACAGCTACAATCGACCTGGCAGCAAGGAGGGCTTCAATGTTTTTCCTGGTTACTACAACTTGCTCCTTATGCATCCGATGTTCCAGGGCATTTTCAACTTTTACAGGTTGAAATGTACCTGCACTCACATGTAGTGTCAGAAACTCGGTTGAGTGCCCTTTGGCATGGAGGTCATCCAATATCTGTTTGGTAAAGTGAAGCCCGGCAGTGGGCGCTGCTACAGCTCCTTCCTGGTGAGAATATACCGTTTGGTAAGTTTCGCGATCTCGTTCTTCGGCTTCACGATTCAGGTATGGTGGCAAGGGGGTAAAACCCATTAGATTAATTACTTCAGCAAAGCTTTTTGATTCTGGTTGCCAGTTAAATTCTACAATTCCTTGCTCCCTGTTAACCAAGTCTGCAGACAATGTTAACTCCTCAGTTTTTTTTATAAGTGTGGTGTTTTCTGACCACCGTTTCAAATTACCAATCGTGCATTGCCATTGTGAACGGCTTGAGGCTTCCATGGCTTGTTGAACCAACGAGGAGGGAGAGATCGGACTCAATAAAAAGAGTTCAATGATGGCCCCGGTTTCTTTTTGAAAATAAAGGCGAGCCGGAATCACTTTGGTATCATTAAAGAATAAAGTGCTTTGTCGGGGAAGGTACTCGTTGATTTTAGTAAACTGTTTATGCTCAATGATTCCATCCTTAAATACCAGCAACCGGGATCGGTCTCGTTCGGCCAACGGGTATTGCGCAATCCGATCAGGAGGCAGATCATACCAGTAGTCTTTTATAGGAATGGATTTATCCATGCGTAATTGCAATTTGCCCAAAGGTATTAAGTCAGGAGATTGATTGCCATGTGTAAAGTATGTTTTAAATAATGATCTTCACGGTTTAATTACCAATAGCACTTTATGCCACTGAAGGCAAGTCTGCACAAGCGCACTTTTGAATTTTCATTCAATGCCCGAACCTCCCGGGGTGCCATGAAAGAGAAGATCTCCTGGTTTATTAAAATCTGGGATGATCATGCTTCTGAAATTGTTGGAATCGGTGAATGCGGACCGCTTCCGGGCCTAAGCCCCGAATACACCCCTGAGTTTGAATCTACGTTGGAGTCCCTGATAAGTGACATTAATAATAAGTTCATTGCTCTGCCTTCATTATCTGACCTTGCCGAATTAAATGCCTCTCTTGAAAACCTGATTGGCAAAGAAGGTATCTCGACCTATTCATCGTTTGTTTTTGCGTTGGAGACTGCACTTCTTGATTTGATGAATGGGGGAAATAAAATAATTTTCAGGAATCAATTTATTGAAGGTCATCCAATACCCATCAATGGCTTGATCTGGATGGGGGGTCTTGATTTCATGTTGCAGCAAATTGAGCTCAAGATTCGCGATGGATTTACTTGTCTCAAGCTAAAGGTCGGCAGTCATGATTTCGAGAAGGAATGTGATGTGCTACAATATATCAGGAGAAAATACTTTCGCGACAAGATCACCATTCGGCTGGATGCTAATGGAGCATTTAGAAAAGACGATGCCCTAACCAAACTTAAGGAACTTTCACGTTTCGAAATCCAATCTATTGAGCAGCCAATTAAACCAGGTTTGGAAGAGATGGCTACGCTATGCCGGGAATCACCCATTCCTATTGCACTCGATGAAGAGTTAATTGGAGTGAATGGATTGTCAGCCAGGCATGACTTGCTTGCGCGGATCAAACCTCAGTTTATAATTTTAAAGCCTACGCTTCATGGTGGGCTTGTTTCATGTGCCGAATGGATAAGCATCTGTGAAGGATTGGGCATTGGCTGGTGGGTAACTTCTGCATTGGAAAGTAGTATCGGATTAAATTCTATAGCCCAGTTTACAGGAAATTATCCGGTCCAAATTCCACAGGGATTAGGCACCGGAATGATCTATTCCAATAATATTGAATCACCCCTTACAGTTAATAAAGGTCAATTGACCTATCAGAAAGGCCTTATTTGGAGTCAAATAGACGATTAACTAAATTATTTAGTTTTATTTTTGATTTCATCAGATTTATCTGATATTTGGCTAAAATAATTAGCCAATGGAATCGTATAAGTTGAAAATTCAAAGTAAAAGACTCAATTCAGGGCGATTTCAGGTTAACTTTTCAACCAATGACCTAACCACAGGTGGCTATTATGGCTATTTACTCGCTGAGCCAAAGACATCGGTTACGGACATTGTAAACAAAATCAGCAGGCACCTTGAAGCCATGAATAATTCAGAAAGGTACTTTCATAAGAACTTGTTTTCGCTAGGCAACAGAAAAATGAACTCAGGAAGAATATTGATTTTTAAACGATAGAGCTATGGTCAAACTGAATGAGAATATCAGGATTCTGCGTAAGCGTTTAGCCCTTACCCAGGATCAATTTGCCCAACAATTGGGTATTAAGCGTTCATTGGTTGGAGCCTATGAGGAAGGTCGGGCAGAACCCCGTCTCGAGTTACTACAGAAGATGGCGGAAGTCTTTTCAATTTCCGTAGATCAGTTGATTGGGAATGACTTTACAACAGATTCAGCACCCTCTCTGCCAAGCACGGCAAGGGGCAAGGATGTATTAGTAGTAACAGTAGACGCTTCACAAAAACAAAATATTGAATTCGTTCCGCTTAAGGCTGCCGCAGGATATCTCAATGGGTATGCTGATACGGAGTATGTCAAAGAGTTACCTCATTTTAGTTTACCTAATCTCAGGCAAGGTA
>DAOOCD010000182.1:0-7435 GCA_035408225.1 Cyclobacteriaceae bacterium
TTGTCGAACGAGGTTAAACCAATTAGGGTTGAATGATAGTGATTTTGGATTTTATGGGGGTGGGGGTGCTGGTGCAATGTTTTTCTTAAACGAGAAAATATTTCTCAGCGCGGAATATGAGATAGCGTGGCTGTCGAATGGTTATTATAAAGATGGCTGGGTGAACTCAATCAATGGCGGTATCGGATTTAAGTTTTAAGATTTGATATTAACCAGAAAGAATAAGATAAAAACAAAGCCCACTCTTAAACAGAGTGGGCTTTGTTTTAGATAATTACTTACAACTTATTTCTTAGGTGGATAATTGGTAAAGATCTGTTTTATCGCGTAGTTAATATTGGATTCACGTTTGGCAGCAGATGCATCTTCGTCAATGGTTTTGGTTCCACGGCCCTGCCAGGCTATTTTTTCGGTCGATTTATCTACCATATTAATCAAGAGTGTTCCATCAATATATTCGTTATAATCTATAGTAGTAGTTGAAAACCCACCACCATATCCATACCGGCCATAGCCTCTATACCCACCAGCCCCAGATGTATTGGCCACTGCTTCCGTGCGCTTCTTTGCCGTTAGAAATATATCAATCAGTACATCCGGATTATCGGATTTGGTAAAGCCCTTGCCAGCCAGTTCTTTTTCAGTGGTTTCTATGATCCGGTTGCGATTCAATTCATCAACGGGCAACTTCGCCACATCTTCAGTAAAGGCATATGTTTTAAATTTGGTGAAATCGACTTGCTTATCAAAGTCATAGGCGACTTTCACCGAACTGCAGGACGTCATTAGTACGGCTGCAAAAAAGAGTAGTTTTTTCATAGGGAACTTGTTATAGTTTTCAAATTATTAAAAGGCAATTTACGTAAGTTAACCACACGATAAAAATGACAAAAATCATTAAATTAATACTGCTTCAGCTTGACAGTTCTGGTGATCTCCTGAACTGAGCCGTCTAGATTCGGGATTCCAGTAGGTGTAGTGGATAGTAAAAGAGTTTATACTGGCCCCCTGGCTATTTTTTTCATGATTTAAAGTTTCTAAATTTCTCATTCATTAAATCAAGTAAACATGAAAAAGTCAATAGTATTTCTTCTCCTTATTTCACTAGCCTGTAGCAGTGTAAAAATCAAAGAAGTTAGTAGTGAGGAAGGATTTTCAATTTCAAAGTACAAAACGTTCAGCTTTTATGAAGTGAATACAGGAGGTGATGCAATTGGTCCAAATAGTCAGGAAAACCTGAAGCTGATCAAAGAGGCTATCGCCAATGAAATGAGCTTAAAAGGATTAACAATGAGTGGTGATAAACCTGACTTGTTGGTGAATATTGGAATTGTTGTTATTCAGGATGTTCAAACCCGCGAAACTAATTTTAGAGATCCAGGCGACAGGGCGACAACAACAACCTATATAGGCCAGCGAACCTATTCCTTTCAATCGGGCGAAGTAGCTGTGGGAACGTACAGGCAAGGAACGGTTATCGTTCACCTGGTTGATCAGGCGGCCAACAAATTAGCCTGGCAGGGAATGGCAGAAAGTGTATTGCCAGAAAAGCAGAAGAATATACCGGCACTCATTAAAGAGGCAATGACCAAACTGTTTAGGGAAGTCAAGTAAAAAGCTGTTGATTTAGACTCTGTATACATGGGTGTGTAAAACTAAAAAGCTCCGAAGGTTTCCGGAGCTTTTTAATTTATGGTTCGTCAGGTATTACCGTACGTTTATCCCAAAGCCTACATTCAATGCGTTGTACTGACTTAAAGTATAATCTCCATGCAATGTAAATACAGATAACTTAAGTCGTAAACCACCGGTTGCCCGAAAACCAGAAGTTGAAAAATCCAACGCTACTGGATCAGTAGCATCGGCAACCCCATCATCATCCAGATCATAAGTTCCTTTCATATCGAGGTTGGAAGAACCGAAATCGTAACCTAGTCCGCCATAGAAGGTAAGAACTGAGATCTTTTTTGAGATCAATGCCTGAATGGTTGTAGAATTGAATTCCAGGATGCCTTTCTGATTAGCACCTGCTGAAGCATCAATTTTTAGTTCGGCTTTCATTTTTGTGTAACCAGCAAATACGGATAAATCGAAAGGCAATGCCTTAATGCCTGGAATATATTGCTTGATATCATGCATGATACCGATCCCGAACAGATTGAATCTGAGGTCTTGCGTAGTTACAGTAGGAGTAAAGCGAACCTTCAAATCGAAATTTTTAGGAAGGCCGATTCCCAATTGATACATCGGTACGGGTAGTGCTTTAGCGATTTTAATAGCATCTTCCAGATCAACTCCTTCCGGACCGAGAAAAGTTTCACCTGTATCCACATGCTGATAGGTGGGCGACTTAGCTGGCCCAAAGATGGTCGGTACATTTCCCGAACCCGTGGGGCTTATGGTTTGCCCATCATAAGAGATGAGCTTTACTTCCGTAAGGGTGTTATTATCAACTTTGTATAAATCATCTGAACTAGGAATGTAAACGAGGGTACCAGTAAAAGTTAAATCAAAGCCCAGCGTTTTATGTGTTTTGGCAGTATTGTACCATCCAAAATTTAATCCTGCACCGATTGACCTCATAGCCGGTGCTGCATAACCCTCGGCAAGGATATTTGCATCCTTTAAACTCCCTTTCAGGATGTCGTCAAAATTGTCCTGAGCCTTTACATACAATGGAGTGGAGAGCACTCCTAACATTAAAATCAAAACGCCAGTTTTAATAGTCTTCATGGGTCTGCAATTCAAGGGTTTATTGTTTACCTGAATTCGAATTTAGGCATTTTGATAACCCAAATTCTTAAAATCTTTAAAAAATATTTATTGAGGTCAGGTAGTTGAATGGTTTAACAATTTAAGAACAGGATTCATTACCTGTAAAAAATAAAAAAGGTCTGACCTTCGCCAGACCTTCCATAAAGAGGTTGCAATTAATTGTGTGCTCGAATATCTGCCTTACCAATAATAATACCTTTATTGATGAAGGATGTGCCGGTAACATTAACTTCAGGTTCACCAATGGCACTTACCCGAACTTCATCACTTGCATTGACACTGAGTTTACCTTCGCCATACATGCTCGTAGATACGGAAGTGCTGGCTAACGCCCGGGTGTCAATTCTATTTTCACCATATAAGCGGTAGCGTTGGTGCACCGCTTTACCTGCCTTGATTTTGATGCTATTTTCACCATACACAACTGCTTTAAATTCCTGTGTGACCAATGAGTCAAATGTAATCTCAGACTGTCCGTACGCTTTTAGTTCAAAACTTTCGTTCTCTAATAAACCTTTGCTGATTACTTCCTGCTCTCCGCGAACTTCCAGTGCCTTAAGTTGTGTATAGGTGACATAGGCAGTAACTTCTGCATTGTGATAAATGCTTGTCTTTGAATTGTAATCATACTCATCAGTTCGCTCACGTTTGTCAACGATGCGCGCCTGATCGAGGTAAATGTTCAGCTTATTACCTTCTACCTCTATATTAATCTTTCCGGGTTCAATGTTTGAATACACTACGCGAATCGATTCTTTGGTACCCTTTTGCAGGATAAGATTGATTTTGGGCGATACTGTAATCCTGCTGAAAGGAGTTAACTTTTCTTGAAGCTCCTGCCCGAACCCTAAACGGGTACCAGTAAGCAGGGCCATAAAAATCAGGTATTTGGCAATGTTTTTCATGTTTTCTTGGTTTTGCAGGTAAGACAACTGACTTACCAGGTCCCCCTACTGAAGATCAAAAAAACACAGAACATCAATAGGATTACTCACTCCGCAACGAATTTACCGGATTCATACGCACCGCCTGAAATACCTGAAAACTGATGGCAACTATCGTCACCAGCATACTGATCAACAAAGTTATTGCTGGTATATCAAGCCCCAACGTGGTACGATATGCAAATTGTTCAATCCAGTTTTTCCCAAACCAATAAAGCACAGGCCACGCAAACACATTGGCGATCAGTACCCAAACAATAAAGTCGCGAACGAGTAAGCTGAGAATGGTATGGTCAGGAGCTCCCAATATTTTTCGCATCCCAATTTCCTTAGTGCGATGCACCACCATAAAGGCCGACAGGCCAAACAGTCCGATGGCCGCAATGACCAACGCAACCACTGCAAAGCCAAGGAAAATCCGGTTTAACTTTTCTTCCGATTGATACTGTTGCGCAAACGCATCATCAAGAAAAGTGTATTTGAATTCATATCCCGGGTATAACTCTTTCCAGGATGCCTCAGCAGCTTCTATCACGGTCTGTGTTGCACCCGGTTGATAACGAACTAAATAGTACGTGAGATACTGACTCTCCAAATCCATTACTACGGGTTGAATTTTTTCTTGTAAACCATGTTGATGGTAATCTTTGAAAACGCCCAATACCAATCCAGCCGGAGTTTGGGACTCAGATAGGATACGTTTACCAATGGCATTTTCAGCGCTGCCCCAACCCATAGCCACAGCGGTAGCTTCGTTGATGAGCAGTCCATCGGTGCGATCGGCTTCATCGTTTTTAAAATTTCTACCTGCAATTATTTTCAAGTCAAGTAATTTTACGTAATCCGGATCGACTGCCAGGTATTCGGTATCAATACTTTCCTCGGGTGATTTACCTTCGGGATGAGCAACCTGGCCCCGCCATCCATTGCTGCCAGGTATTCCATTGCTGGCGGATACAGAGATGACGGAAGATTGCTCCGATAGTTTGGATTTGAATATAGGAAACTTTTCTATACCAATACTGTAAGCCAGCTTTCCGGTTTGTACAACCAACACCTGCTCTTTATTAAAACCGAGCGATTGATTTTGCATGAAGTTTACCTGCCGGCCAATAATGAATACCGCAGCAATGAGGATAACCGAGATAAAAAACTGAGCCACCACAAGGGTCCGTCTAAGGGCTATGCCCCGACTGCTGGTTTTATAGGTGCCCCTTAATACCTGAATGGGAGCAAAGCGTGAAAGTACCCAGGCCGGATAGAAGCCAGCGAAAACCCCAACGAATAACCACAGTGTACATAGCGAAAGAAGAATACGCCAATCGGCAAAATCCTGGAGGGCGAATGTTTTGTTTGTGTAAAGATTGAGGAGGGGTAAGGCAATTCCAATAAGGACAAATGCGAGGAGTAACGCAAGCAAAGTAGTAAACAACGACTCGCTCAAAAATTGCCAGATTAATTTTCCTCGGGTTGAACCAGATGTTTTACGAAGGCCAACTTCTTTTGCGCGATCTACTGAACGGGCTGTAGTGAGGTTGATGAAGTTAATTGCGGCCAATAAAATGATGAGGCCGGCAATGGAAGATAATATAATCACATCCAGCAATCTTCCTTTAGGTCCCAACGCATTATATACCTCTGAATGTAAATAGGTTTTAGTTACCGGTTCAAAAACCAGCCCTGCCTCATAGCCAAATTGCTTAAAAGTTTGTGCCGCTTTGTCCATGTAAAGACTCTTTGCCTTTGCTTCGAAAGCTTTTGCATCCGCTCCTTCTTTAAGCATTACATAGTTTAACATATTGATGTTGAACCAACCTTCTTCGCGGATCCGGTTACCTCTGGGAGTTTCCCAGGTGGCAAAGGATACCAGGATGTCGAACTGAATATGAGATTGCTCGGGTGGATTCTTCGCGATCCCGGTGATGGCGAACTGAATTGTGTCGTTGGCAGTAAGAATTTTACCAAGAGCATCCTGACCCGGGAAATATTTCTCTGCCATGCGTTCACTCAACACCATCGAGTAGGGTTTTGTAAGTGCAGTTTTCGGATCGCCTTTCAACAATGGAAAATCGAACATGTCAAAAAACTCTGGCCCAGCCAACCGAATTTGCTCATCTACATAAGTGCCTTTATAGTTGATACTAAAGCCAGCGTTGGAACGCATGTAAAGCGATTTCTCTACCTCCGGAAAATTTTCAGCAAGTGCGTAACCCACGGGCCAACCATTGGCGTTATTCACACTTTCATCAGGCTCATTGGCTGAACGGAACGTGGTGAGCACACGATAAATACGATCGCGTTTGGTATGAAAAGTATCATAGGAAGATTCTTCAATGGCATACATCAGTGCAAAGGCACCGGCTGCCAAACCAAGGGCAAGTCCAAAAATATTGATGATGGAATAACCCCGATGCCGGTTAAGCATGCGTAAGGCAATCGTGAAGTAATTTCGAATCATAGGTTAAAATGTTTATTCGCTTCTAAGACTATCAACTGGATTACGGAGGGCTGCTTTAAGGGCTTGAAAGCTAATCGTGAACATCGCAATACTTAACGAGGCAATTCCTGCTAACAAGAAAACTCCGACACCTATCTTTATGCTATATTGAAAATCAGCTAACCATTTTTCCATCACAAAGTAAGCAACAACACTCGCAAGTAGGAATGAGATGCCAACCAGTTGAACAAATTCGGAGGAGAGTTTAACTAATATAGCGCTATTGCTTGCACCCAATACTTTTCGAATGCCAATTTCCTTCTTGCGCTGCTCCGCAGTAAAGGCCGAGAGCGCAAACAGACCGAGGCCTGCAATAACAATGGCCAGCACGGTAAAATGAGTAAACATAGAAGCGAAGGCTTGTTCATTGCGGTAGAGATTGGCAAACTGCTCGTCAAGAAAATCATATTCAAACGTGGAGCCGGGATTTACTTTCTTCCATCCTTCTTCAATAGAAGCGATGGTTTCACTCGCGTTTTCAGCTTTAATTTTAATAGCCATCGAACTGTTGTTTCTGTTATAGAGCATAAATAGGGGTTCGAGTCTGTGGCGAATGGTAGCAAAGTGAAAATCTTTCACAACACCAACTATTGAATAGGCTGTTTGGTCGGTTGGATTGGGTCCACTCTGTAAACTTATTTTTCGACCTACAGCTTCATCCCATTTAAGTAAGCGCATCATTTCTTCATTGATGATCATGCTAAGCGAGTCATTAAACTCAAGGGAGAAATTTCTTCCAGCAAGGATCGACATGTTCATGGTTGGCAAAAAGGATTCGTCTACTGCCATGATACTTGTAATAATATTAGTTTCATTACTCACGCCTTCGGGATAAATCTGAGTCCGGCCTAATTGCTGGCCTAATCGCACCGTGGAGGTACCGGCTGCAATCACATTCGGATTTCTAAGTAGTTCATTTCTTAAGGTGGTTGATCGGTCTACAGTTTGCCCGGTTTGCTGAAGTGTAATCACCTGGTCACGGCTATATCCGAGATCGGTTGAATAGATGAATTTCATTTGTTGGTAAACAATGCCGGTGCCCACCATCAGCGCGATCGAGATCGTGAATTGTACTACCACCAGTACCCTGCGTAGTTGAATGCCGCTTGTTGAATTCTTAAAAGCTCCTTTTAGTACACCCGCGGGTTTGAATGCGGATAGTACAAATGCCGGATAGAGTCCGGCCAGAATACCTACTGATAAGACAAGCAGAGCAATC
>DAOOCD010000183.1:0-7417 GCA_035408225.1 Cyclobacteriaceae bacterium
TCGGGAAATGAAAATCCCATCCGCACTTTTGATTTATCGCGGCCCTGACCGGGTGGAATGCTTTCTGGCTTCACCGCAGCCGGAACTACGACTGGCTTTAAAAGTTTTCTGCTTACAACGCGCAATGGCACTACTTCTGGCCCGCGATTGACAAAACTGATTTTTATACGACCATCGGCTTCCATCATAACCTGTGACGGATAGTTGCATGCAATCAACTCATAGCCTTTCGGCAATACAATTGAATTTCGTTTGATACCGAGCGGACGTTGAAAAATAATTTTATCTCCTTCCGCATAATAGCTTTTAGCATCGGCATAAGTCTTATCAATCAACAAACGATACTCAGCATTTTTAGCTACGGGGTGTGCAAGGACTATTTGAAGGTAATCGGTTTCTTTGTCGGCCCCGGCCAGTCCATTTTTCTTGGCAGCTTGGCCATTGACAATCGTCCACGTCAATGGTTTTTCCGATGCTAAATCGATAACACGATCCACTTTGTGTTCGCTTCCTTTGCGGAGGGTGTTGTGATAGTAGGTAGCGCCTGGTGTGCTGGCGGATACTTCGTATAAAATGCGAAAACTGTTAGAGGACGGATCGAGCAGTTCGTAGCGAGTGTATTCGTCTGCTGATTGGGCCGTAGCCTGTAATGCTGAAGCGATGAATAGGAATTGGAGGAGGGTTTTCATAGTCAAATTTACTTTTTAAGAGACACTACAGGTTGGGTTATTTGAGAAACCGAATAACTTCTTCATGAAGAATAGGAAGATCTCTGCCCAGGATTTTCCAAACCAGATTATCATCCACTGCATCGTAAGAATGGATTACACGATTTCTGAATGCAATAATCTCTTTTGCCCTGCTTAAAGGAAATGATTTATCTTCTTTCATTATCCGGTTAACAGCTTCCCCGATAATAGTTAATTCACGTTCTACAGCGCGCTTTGCAGTATTGGATTTTTTATAACGAATAAAATCAGACTGGCCTTGTAAATGAAAATGAATGCCATCGATACACATCAAAATGTCGGTGAGTGACTTTTTAATGCTATCACTCATAAAGAGGAACTTTTGTTTCGTTTAAATTTTTGATGAAATAAGGATTTTTAAGAGAGGCCTCGGTAACAAGGTCAACTGGACGCTGAAGCAATTCCTCCAATTGCTCTGCCAAATCAAAGTAGTGCTGTCCATATTCGATCGGGTCGAGGGTTTCGTCAAAAGCGATTAATAGATCAATGTCGCTATCGGATTTAAAATCTCCTTTTACGACAGAGCCGAATGCATAGGCACGGGTCACCTTATGCTTTTTTAGTAACTTAATTACTGAGGGCATTTTGCTTTGAAGGAACTCAACCATAATGATTGTTTATTCAAATATACAATTTTAAAAAAGGAACCCGAGTGGAGTGTTTAGGCTTTATCGCACGTTGCAAAGCGTCCCGGGGTGGGACACTGCCGGAGGGGATTGCGAGTACAAATTGCTATTAAAATCCGATCCCATTATTAAATCCGAATAAGTATTTTTGATAATATGTTGACAATATCAAAATTCCGGATCATCCTGGTTTTACTGATCGTGCTGCCCATCTCGCTGCATGCACAAAAGCCTAAGAGCTATACGGCTGTCACCACTGAGCTATCACAAAAAATTGTGGCCGCCCCTTCAGCCCGTGTGCCACAGAGTCTTGCTGTAGTTCCGTTTACTGCCACGGCCTCTTCGGCAGAACAATCCAAAGCCTTTGGTGAATACCTGACAGAAACCATCATTGGTTCTATTTCCGGCCACCCTGATAAACTGAAACTTTTTGAGCGCACCCGCATGGATGCGATTTTAAAAGAACATGAATTTATTCTGACGGATTTGATGAAGCCGGCAGCGGCTTTGAAGATTGGTCAGCTTGCACCCATTGATGCGTTGCTCTCCGGCACCTACACCAAATTGAAATCGTACATTGAAGTAAGTGCACGCATAATAGATGTATCGAGCGGTGAGATTACAATGAGCTACGTGGGCCGGATCAAAATGAATAAAAATCTATCAGCCTTATTTTTGCCCGCTGCAACAACGAACACGCTATCCAACACAACTAATAATAACAATACACCGGTGCAGATCACCATCAACAACTCCGTGAACGGAAACGTGATTTCCAAATCAAAGTCTGCGGAAGAGATCTGCAAGGAGCGCGTAGCAGAATTTCGTCCAAGGTTGAATGATTTATCGTCACCGGAAAAAATCAATGGGGTGGTCACAGCGGCTGTGGCTACTTCCTTCGACAATCAATGTGGGAAACTTCATTATGATGTAATGTATTCGTTCACGCGATTCAAACTTGACCCGGCTGACTATAAAACATTTCTGCTGCGCACACTGGATACGATCCGATACCCGGCAGGCGATGAGCGCGCTTATGAGATTGTCCGGTACCTGACCAGTGATGTGCATACCGATGAGAACGAATGGAAATCTTCCTTTGCGGCACTTACGCGGGTTGGTAATTATTCTATTTCAAGTTACATCAACTACCTGATTGCAAAATCAACGAATGGTGAAGAGGAACAAAAGGCCCGCGTTGCCTCCTACTTCAAAGTGGCTTCCGAAAACAAACTGGGACTGCCAAGGCCTGTAACATTTGAAATTGCTTTTGTCGAGATGATGGAAGGATTGAAGAGCAACCAACCCTTGCGACAACATGTATATGAAACGTATTCAGCGCGCCTGGTGCTGGACGATAAACTGAAGGTCACGTTATTCAGTGAACTGTCATCGATGTATAAAGAAGAAACCCGACCCGCGCGAAAGACTGAATTGATAGGTTGGCTTGCCACGTTTGTAAATGCGAATGAGTATCCTAAAGCACATGAACAGCTCTACGACTTTGCATGGAATTACAACCTAACCTACAATGAAAGTCAAAACGAAATAATCCGAAAGGAATTTCCGGAGGCTGACTTGCGGGTTCTTACCCAACGTTGTCATGACAGGTTCTCAACCTATGCGTTGGCGACACCTTACCCAAGCCAAAAAGATGATCGCATTAATTTTTGTGTCAGGTATAACATTCGCATACCGGGGGTAATTCCAACGCTTGAAGAGGCGGACGAGATTTTAAAAGGCAACAACCTGAAGGAACAACTTCGGATAATGAAGTTGCTTGTGCTGATGGAAACTCCGCCCAAAAAGATTGAATCTACACTGATCGCGTTGCTGAATAAACGCAGCCTGGAAGACCGTGGCACCATGAACGAAATTCAAACACTGGATATTGAGGTATTAGGCCATTGTAAAACAGCGGATATTAAAGCGATTGATTATATGATCAGTGTTCTTCCGCATTATGGGAACGACACCGAAGTTGCAAAGGAAGCACTGGCAAAAATCGGGAAGCCCGCGGTAAAGCCGCTCATGGCAAGGCTCGATAAGACTACAGACCAGGACGGAGGGCTTCAATTTCAATTAATCACCTTGCTGGGAAAAATCGGCAAAGATGCTGCGATTGCAGAGAAATCGATACAGCGGGTACTGTCGATTTCCCGCAACAATGATGTGAAGTATGCGGCAGAGGCAGCATTGCAGTCGATTAAAGGGATGTAAAAATTATTTCGCGCATTGAACAGTAGCGCGCATCCCGAAAGGAATATTTTTCGTTACAGGTGCTATCCAATTAAATTGATTTTTCTTTTCTATGAAAAAGATTGACATCCTTAACTTCATTACCAATTTCAGGAAAGAACCCAACGGCCTAAAGACGTATGCTGAAATCAAGGAACACCTCCGCGCAGAGCAGGACGCTACCTTGCAGCAAATGCTGGAGGAAATGAAACAAATGCGCACCCTTCGGGAAGTAGAAAAAAACGGTACGCGTGCCTTTCAGGTAGCTGCGAAGTAGGAGTTACACTTTCATAGGATAGTTAGACACACTCTGCAACGAAGTTGTCCGGTCGGGTGATTTTTTTCAATAATTGAGTTAATTCAAATCCGAACCGGTATCCCGATCGTTCGCAGTAAGGTTTTTCATAGGCACGCTCTCATTTCACTTCAAGGGGATCCCGGTTCGCGTATTGAAGAGTATTGTTGTGTTTACGATTCAGTTAACTTGACCGGGATGACAATTCATAGTTGATGTGGTCAGGCGTCCAACATCAACGGAGGGATGGCTATACAAAGGCTGAGGCTCTTACCAGCCTTTGACTGACACTCAAACACCAGGTCGTTTTCCCGCTTTTAATTTTTCTAATTTCTCTTTGGTGGCGGGACTACCAACTTCGATAGCTTTTGTAAATAGTTCAATGGCTTTGAGGGTATCGGCCTTTGCCAGGTAAGAATCCCCCATGGAATCATACACATTGCCGCTGGCCGGATAGTTTTTGATATTCAACTCAAACAGGGAATGAGCATGATCAGGTTTGGTTGATAAAAATGCATAGCCGATGGAATTAATAAATTCTTCGGGCGGTAGCACTGTATACCCAAAATGGGTAGATACATTTTCGTAATGAGAAGTGATCATTGCAATTAAATCTTCAGGTGTGGCTTTGGATGTCGGATTAAAGAATTTATCCAGGCCTTTAAGTTTATACCAGGGAAACAGAAAGCGCAGGGCATCATACTCAGCAATCAGCGGTACACTGCCATGATCATCGTCACTATAATATTTCCATCCAAAATGAAGACCGTTGTCTTTTTTGGTATCCGTAGCGGTCGCGAATTGTAAAATAGATCGGATGTGTAAGGTGACCTCTGTAGTGTCTTTAGTTACATTTTTTACATCCATGCCTTCGTCCATGGTATTGGCTACGGCTACGAACAATGATTTTCCATCATATTTATTTTTTGACAGCACTGAGTCAGCCTGTTTCAATAATAGTTGATTATCCCACCACAGGCTGGGGTCAATGGCTATATAGTTGGTAAATAACTGAGGTCGCTTAACCAATGCGTCAATCACCATCAGTCCGCCCAGCGAATGACCTACAAAAGTTTTATAGCTGGTGGAAGGATATTTTTTTTCAATAAAGGGAAACAATTCCTGTTCAATAAAATCGAAAAATTTATTGCCACCCCCGGAAGTCTTCGAAAATGTGCTGTCACCAAACACTATATTCACATGGGTGGGGGTTAAATCGCGTGTGCGATCCGTGTTGGGGATACCCACGACAATCATTTCAGGGGTGAGCGTGTTTCCATTTATTGTACTAAGCTGTTTAATCATGCCGGTAACAGAATCGAAGTGGCCATCGCCATCTAATAAATACAAGACCGGGTATTTCGTTTTTTCAGAAGTATGGGGCGGAACGTAAACCCAGATTTTTCGGGTTTCATTCAGGATGGTTGAATGAAGACTATCGATCGTTCCAATTACAATTTGATTTTCCGTGTTTTTTGTGTCAGGTTTCTGACAGTTTGCAAAAACAACAGCAATCGCAATAAACAACAGTAAATTTTTCATCATGGAGTTGGTTGAATCCGGCTATAATATGCTGAGCTCTGTTAAAGTTACTTCAAATCCGGCACTCAAAAAAAGCAACCCCAATGGAGATCAAAAAAAGCAACTCTCTCAGAGTTGCTTTTCATTTATCAACCGAAACCTTGATGGAGGTTGACTTTAAGCTTTAACGCTTTCTACTACTTCTTCACGGGTCTTTTATATTTTACTGGTGGAGCCGGTTCTGGTTTTAGTTCAACACTTTGAGTTTTCAATAATGTCAACGCCTCTTGCACGGCACGCTCCAGTTGTGGATCTCTGCCTTTGATCACATCTGCCGGATTTTGTTCTACAGCAATGTCGGGTGAGATACCAACACCTTCCACCGCCCACTGCCCATTCACATCATAGAAACCACCGCGGGGCGCAACCATTCTTCCGCCATCAACAAACGGGGGTGTGTCCCACGTGCCTACAAGTCCGCCCCAGGTTTTTGTACCTATCAGCGGACCAATCTTCATTTTATTGAACAGGTAAGGAAGTAAATCACCACCCGAACCTGCACGCTCGTTGATCAACATTACCTTTGGACCAAAGATACCGGCATTGGGTGTAAGGAACGGACGATGATCACCAACCTTACTGTTAAAGTAGCCGTGAAGATTGCGAGCCATGATGTCTACCATGTAATCGGCTGCCGAGCCACCACCATTGTTACGCTCGTCAATCACAGCCCCTTTCTTATCTTGCTGTGCAAAGTAGTAACGGTTAAAAGAAGTATAGCCAGGTTGACCTGTATTGGGCACATAGATGTAGGCAATTTTTCCACCCGATAGTTCATCTACTTTTTTACGATTGCCTTCTACCCAGTTCATCATGCGCAATTGATTTTCACTTTCCACCGGCACAACTGTTACCAAACGCGAACCTTCAAGACCCGGTTTACTGTTCACGCGCAATTTGGTTTGACGGTTGGCAGTAGCTTCAAAATATTTGTAAAAATTTTCTGATGAAGAAATGGCCACGCCATTTACTTCAAGTAAATAATCACCTTCTTTTACGCCAATGCCGGGCTCGCGTAATGGTGCTTTCAGTTCAGGGTTCCAGCTTTCACCGGTAAAGATTTTTTTGAACCGATAATTTCCTTTATCGATTTCATAATCGGCACCTAACAAACCTACCGGCACATTTTCAATAGCAGGAAAATCACCACCACTGGTATAACTGTGACCTACCGCAACTTCGCCCCCCAGAATATCTACGATGTAATTCAGATCGGTGCGATGTTGTACATGTTCTACCCATGGGCTATACCATTTATAAACATCATTCCATGGTGCGCCATGGGTGTTGTTTACATATAGAAAATCGCGCTGATAGCGCCAGCCCTCGCGGAAAATTTGTTTCCATTCTTCACGCGGTTCGATTTTTACTTTCATGGAGGCCAGTGTCTCCAGTTTCCCATCCCCAATTTTTTTGTTGGAATCGCTGGTTCCGAGGATACCCCATGTAGCATTGCTGCGATAAAGTATTGATTTGCGGTCGTTGGAAACCGTAGCATCATTGACCGGAGAAAGAAAGACTTCTGTCTTGCGATCTTTAAAGTTGTAACGATGCAACGTTTCGCCTTGTTGATTGGCAACGCTCTCGGTATAGAATAAATACCCTTCAGGGCCGCTGATCAGCTCGGAATAATTTCGTAGGGGGACATCCACCGCCAGAATGCGCTGAGCGATTCCATCCATATCGATTTTTACAACGGGAGTTCCCTCTTTCTTATCTTCCTTTGGTTTTTCTTTTTCTTCATCACTGCGTGGCAGGAGCGGGGATACCTCATCTTTGCTCAACACAATGAGATACAATGCGCGTGTAACAGGTCTGTCGTATGAACTCATGTCCAACCAGCCAGTATTCAAACCATAGTTGGTGCTGGCGAGGAAGTATAAATATTTTCCGGTGGCATCCCATACGGGTGAGATTGCATCGGCCAT
>DAOOCD010000184.1:0-7386 GCA_035408225.1 Cyclobacteriaceae bacterium
TATGTTACTTTTTCCACCCATCCCGATAAAAGCTAAATACATGGTCTTTATTATGGGATTTATAACCTATGCATTAGACAGAAGTGGTACCGTGGCGCACCTTGCTCACTTTGGAGGTGCATTTGTGGCGTTTATTATAATTACTATTTGGAGAAGTCAGGGGAGAGACAAGGGTTGGTAACTTTACTCTCAGATTTTCTGTTAATTTCAGGTATAGATAAAGTAGGATACTGTGTTTGATGAATTTAAAAATGCGTTTCAGCGGCCCAACAATGCCCACGTTCAGTTGATCTTCATCAACGTAGCGGTGTTTTTGGTATTGGCGGTTATAAAAGTGTTTTCAACAGCCACCGGGTTTCCTGATTTTTTTGAAGCTATTCACACCCAACTTGCGATACCCGCTCCATTTTTTACTTTTTTAACGAAACCCTGGACACTAATCTCTTATTCGTTTGTGCATGACCTGCGTGATATCTGGCATATCTTATTTAACATGCTTGCCTTCTACTGGTTTGCCAAACTTTTTGTTGAATATCTGGGCAGCGACAAACTAGTTGCCTTATACATTTTAGGTGCGATAACTGGCGCATTTTTTTACCTGCTGGTTTATAATACTATTCCCTTTTATGAATCCTCAATTCCTGCAAGGGGCATGGTGGGGGCATCAGCGGCTGTGTTTGCTGTTATGGTTGCAGCGGCAACTCTCTTGCCTGATTACACTTTCTTCTTGTTGTTTCTTGGTCCTGTGCGGATCAAGTATATTGTACTTGCCTATATCGTTATCTCTTTTCTTGGATCGATTGGGGGAAACGCTGGCGGTAACATTGCCCATCTCGGTGGGGCGCTAATTGGATTTATTTACATCAAGCAATTGCAGGTAGGTGTTAATTGGGGTGGTTGGATCACGGTTACCCTGGATTGGATTAAAGGATTATTTGTATCGCAACCCAAAGTAAAAGTTACTTACCGGAAGGCTGAACCTAAAACCAATCAGCCAACAGCGAAAGCGAGTAAGGCTACACAAGATGAGATTGACACCATTCTGGATAAGATATCCGACCGCGGCTATGAGAGCCTTACTAAAGAGGAAAAGGAAAAATTATTTAATGCCAGTAAAAAATAGGCTAAGCAATTAGTTTAGCGATGCCAAAAGCTGCTGCTGCCGCGGCTGCTCCAACCAATGTTACGCGAAGCGCTCCTTTAAACAACGGTTGACCTGTCATTTTACTTTTTACTAACCCAAAAACAATGAGGCATATTAGGGTGATGATGCTGGAATAGACAAGACCTTCGGAAGCGGTTTCAGTAAAAAAGTATGCACTCAACGGAATCAATCCGCCAACTACGTAAGAAATAGCAATAATGAAAGCACTTTGGTGGGCCCTGTTTTTATCAGGTCGTTCAAGGCCTAGTTCGAAACGCATCATAAAGTCCACCCACTTTTTTGGGTTCTTTGCCATTTCGCGAGCGATTTTTTCCTGCAATTCTTCGCTCACTCCATACTCGGCAAAAATTTCTTTCGTCTCCTGAATCTCAACTTCGTGTTTGTGTTCGACCTCATCAAATTCTCTACGCTCTTCCGAATCGTAATGTTCAATCTCTGTACGACCTGCCAGGTAGCCACCCAATCCCATGGCAATGGAGCCAGCCGCGATTTCTGCAAGGCCAGCCGTAATAACAATAGCGGTAGAATCAACAGCACCACTTAATCCTGCAGCCAAAGCAAAAGGCACGGTGAGGCCATCACTCATACCGATTACAAAATCTCTTACTTTTGCCGAGCCTTCAAAATGTTCTTCCATATACTTGATGCACCAAAGTTAAATCAAAATTATTTGCCCGGGTCTTTGAGCGCAAAGAATTGAGTTAGCATCGTTACTATTTCTTTGGGATCAGTGAGGTAAGCAACATCTGGGTTTTCCCGATTGAACCGCTCCAGTTTTTTGAGATAGGTTTCTTCCGAAATCCCATACAATTCCATCAATTGTTTTTTTACTTCCTCAGAACTAATGGTTTGCCGATAAACTTCTGTTTTCGAATTCTCATCGCGTTTTGTTTTGGTTTTATCCTTTCCACCAAAGCCGATCGTAATACCTGGCCCAAAGGTGGCTACACTGCCGGGGTCCGGTTCAAGAGGTTGCTCTTTCAGTTTTATTTGTGTGTTAACAGGCAAGTCTTTTTTCCATTCATCTTCTCCTTGAATTTTCAGGTCTCCGTAAATAGTTACATCTTTTAGCATCCGGCTATCTTCCGCAAGGAGAATTCTCAAATTATCTTCCTTTCGTTTAACCACCAATAAAATAGGTTTGTAGCCTAACCGGGTAAAGACAAGCGTATCTTTTGGTGAACACCCAATAGAGAAATTACCATTGTCACCTGTTGATTGTCCAATACCTTTACCCTTAATCTGTACGGCCACATACGCTAGAGGCTGAAGGGAAGCAGAGTCTAAAACAATTCCCTCAAGGGTAATAGCATTATTCTGACCTTTGGAAAGGAGCGGATTTATTAACAGAAAGCCTACTATAATTCGAACAATCAACTTCATCATGGAGCAAGACAATTACTATTTTCCGTATTAAATGAAGATGATTTTCTGGGCAATTTAGTTCTATGACTTATTCGCCAACTGTCCACAGGCCGCATCAATATCTTTCCCTCTACTTTTCCTTATCCGGGTTGTGATGCCATTTTTCTCCAACAGATCCATATACATGTCTAGTACTTCATCGGATGCCTGTTGAAATTCCCCATCATCGATCGGGTTGTATTCGATCAGGTTAACTTTGGAGGGCACCAGTTTGCAGAATCTCAATAGCGCCTGGGCGTGTTCTTCAGTATCGTTAATGCCTTTCCAGACTACGTATTCGTACGTCACTTTGCTTTTTGTTTTTTGATACCAATACGTAAGTGCATCTGCCAACTCTTCCAGCGAATTAGTATCGTTAATAGGCATGATCGAAGACCGGGTTTGATTTAATGCTGCGTGTAAGGAAACAGCCAGGTTGAACTTCACGTTGTCATCAGCCATTTTCATGATCATTTTAGCGATGCCAACCGTAGAAACTGTAATGCGCCTGCTGGCCATGTTCAATCCCTTCTGCGAAGTAATTTTTTCGATGGCAGCTGTTACGTTAGCGTAATTAAGTAAGGGCTCACCCATGCCCATAAACACGATGTTGGTCAAGGGTCTTCCGAAAAATAATTCAGCTTGTTCTTTAATGGCAGCTACCTGATCATAGATTTCATCCGGGCTCAGGTTGCGCTGTCGTTTTAACCTGGCTGTAGCGCAGAACTTGCAGGCAAGGCTGCAGCCAACTTGTGACGAAACGCAAGCAGTGATTCTTTTTTCGGCAGGAATCAAAACAGATTCTACCACAAGGCCATCATGCAAGGTCACGGCATTTTTAATCGTGCCATCCGCACTGCGCTGCATGTTGTCTACTTTGATGTGATTAATAACGAAATGTTGCTTCAGCATCTCACGAGTCTCCAGAGAGATGTTAGTCATCTGGTCAAAACTTTTGGCCGACTTCATCCAGAGCCATTCATATACCTGTTGGGCACGAAAAGCCTTGTCTCCCTTTTGTACAAAGAACTCTTTTAACTCGTCAAGTTTGAGTTTGCGTATATCCCGTTTGGTAATTGCTGTGTCAACCATTTATTCTAAGCGCGTAAAAGTCTTGACCTCACAATCTTTAAGCGCATTGTGAAAACGCAAGGTAGTGGCCGAGAGTTCATCAATAATAAATCGCTGCGTAGCCATGCCTGATTTCTTATCCAGAAATTGAAGCTCCTGACCAGTTACTCGATAGTTAAATTTATTCTTATCACTACCCTTCTTTTTTCCTTGCGAAAAGATGCCTTCTTCACCGGTTCCTTTTTTGCTGAAGACAATCATGCGGGCTACAGATTGTCGGGAGGCACCCATTCCATCCTTAAGCTCAAGTTCAGTGTCACTCTCTTCCATATTACTCTGAAAGCAGGTTTTCTCCTCAATGAGCTGCCAACTACCCACCAAAGACTGGCCCATGGATAAATGGCTTAGGGCAAGTGCAAACACGGAAGCAAGAAGTAGTTTCATAATCTTATTAGTTTGTTTGAATTCAACTCTACCCATATCCCATGCCAAAATTACATTATTTTGCTCCTTTCATTTCGGATACGTTAAAAAGCCATCTCGGATTCCACTCAAGCCTTTGATGGTGTGGAAGGTTGATTTAATAAGTATGAGTTGGTTACGAACCGATGAAACCTAATCTGACGGAGGTTACTTAAAGTAAGACCGACAACTTTAGTTCATTCCTTTCAAAGTCCTTGAGATTAGTAATTAATCCACGTAATTTTCGCCCTCTAAACTGATCTATGGAAAAGAGTAATGCTATAATTATCACGGCTGGGTATCTGGATAGCAACAGTGGAAAAACGGCCCACGGTTTAATTCGCGGTACTGACCGCTATAATATAGTCGGAGTAATCGATCAGAAAAGTGCAGGTAAGGATGCCGGTGAGGTACTTGATGGAAAACATAGAGATATACCCGTGTATGCTTCGGTGGATGAATTCGCCAAAACCTCCAAACAAACGGCTAAATATTGTGTAATTGGCGTTGCCACCAAAGGCGGAGTTATTCCAGATTCGCTGCGCGCAATTCTAAAAGATGGGTTAGTTCATGGCTATAGCCTGGTGAATGGATTGCACGAATACATTTCCGATATCCCCGAGTTGGCTGATTTTGCACGCTCACGTGGGTTGGAAATAATTGATGTTCGCAAGCCCAAGAAATTTAAAGACTTACACTTCTGGTCTGGCAAAATAAAGAATGTGCATTGCCCTAAAATAGCAGTGCTGGGTACCGATTGCGCTTTGGGCAAAAGAACTACGACCCGCTTCCTGACTGAGGCGATGAAGAAAGCCGGCTATCGGGCAGAAATGATTTATACCGGACAAACTGGCTGGATGCAAGGCGCCAAGTATGGCTTTGTGTTTGATAGCACACTCAACGACTTTATTTCTGGTGAAATGGAACATGCGATTGTTCAGTGCTGGGAAGAAGCGAAGCCAGACATCATATTCATTGAAGGTCAATCTTCGTTGCGTAACCCAAGCGGACCCGCGGGTGCCGAGTGGATAGTATCAGGTGATGCAAATGCAGTAGTACTTCAGCATAACCCACCTCGTAAGCAGTATAAAGACATGGAGTATTATCCGGCTTATATACCGGAAATTAAAGATGAGATTGCTTTGATTAAAATTTATGGAGCCCCCACGGTAGCACTTACCGTTAATACCTACAAAATGACCGAAAAGGAGGCTCGCGAATACGCTGCACAAAAAGAAAGAGAGTTGGGCATACCAGTAGTTCTTCCTTTAGAAGATGGGGTGGATCGGTTAGTGGCCTTGTTTAAAGACATGATTGATAAGTCGATTGCCCAAGTTTAAATTCAAAATACTTAGTTTACCTGTTCATGAAAATTAAAGATATCAAAGTATGGTCTGCTGACCTTGGAAATACTAAGCCTTATACAATTGCTTTCAAAACGGTTGACGAAGTGCTTAATGCATTTGTTGAGATTACATTGGAAAATGGAACAACCGGAATAGGCGCAGCAAACCCTAGCGAATATGTAACGGGTGAAAGTTTTGAATCCTGTGAAAAAGCGCTTCAGGAGAAGAACATTCAATTTCTGGTAGGTCGTGATATTCGTGAAATCCATCAGCTTACGTTTGAGGTGTGGCAGAAATTGCCAAAGAATCCAGCCGCAAGGGCCGCTTTGGATGTTGCTTTGTATGATGCCTTCACGAAGTTTTTGGGAATTTCCCTTGTAAAATTTTTAGGACAAAAGATAAAATCCCTTCCAACCTCCAATACCATTGGTATCAAAAATGTAGAGGAAACTTTAAAAGAGGCTAAGGAGTATGGTGAACGTGGCTTTACCGTATTAAAGGTAAAGTTGGGTAAAGATGTGGAAGAGGATATTGAACGCATGGTGAAGTTGCGTGAGGAATTTGGTAAGAAATTCGTTATCCGTATTGATGCCAATCAAGGTTACAATACAGCTCAAACCGTTGAATTTTATAACAGAACAAAGTCTCTGGATATTGAACTCATTGAGCAGCCCCTTCCTGCCAAAGCAGTGGAGGAAACCAAACGTTTGCCTGAGGAAATCAGAAAAGTAATTGCGGCTGACGAATCGTTACTTACTCCAAACGATGCCTTCGAACTTATAAAGCCACCGGTTGCCTCGGGTATATTCAACATCAAACTGATGAAATGCGGAGGCATTAGCCAGGCACTAAAGATTGCGGATATCGGTTACGTATCTGGTGTTGATCTTTTCTGGGGCTGTAATGACGAAAGTATTATAAGTATCACGGCCGCACTTCACACAGCGTTTGCTTGTGCTAACACACGTTATATAGATCTTGATGGAAGTCTTGATTTAGCCAAGGATGAAGTGAAAGGTGGCTTTATATTAAAAGATGGAATCATGTATTGTTCAGATAAACCCGGATTGGGTGTGGAGCGAGTTTAAAAATTTTCTTATGAGAGGGATTATTTTTCTGCTTTTAATGACCTCTTTTTCTACCTATAGCCAACATCATCATGAAGCAACCACGGAAAAAAAATCGCCTCAGGTTGTAATCTTCATGGCAGTTGATTGCCCGATCACGCAAAAGTATATGACAAGTATTAAGGAGATAGCTTCTCAGTTTGCTGAAAAGCAAGTCAGTGTTACCGGTTATTTTCCTGCCGGCCTTTCAAAAAAACAAGAAGGCGAATTTCGGTCTGAATATCAGATTCCAAAACTTATTAGGCTGGTAGATGATAAAAAGCATGAATGGACTGATAAACTTAATGCCAAAGTAACGCCCGAAGTTTTTGTTATCAGCAACGATCAGGTTGTTTATCGGGGGGCCATTGACAACTGGTTTTATGAATTAGGTCGCTACCGCCTGGAAATTACAGATCATTATTTAATCGATGCAATTAATGCAAGTCTGGAAGGAAGGAAGCCTGCGGTAACCGAGACTGAAGCGTTAGGTTGTTTTATTCAGCGTTCAGAAAAGAAGTCCGAGCACGAACATCATCATTAAATTGTGCTTTCCGTAAGTTTGAATTCAACTATGCCTCGGAAATTAACCTTACTGTTGTTTTTCTTTATTTCTTATGGATGGACATTGGGCCAGGCCAAGCCAACGTACCATGGTGATATCGAACCAATATTATTGAAGAACTGTGTTTCTTGTCATAAGCCCGGGGGAATTGGCCCGTTCAGTCTTCAAACCTATGAGGAGGTGAAAGCAAAGGGCAATTTCATCGGTCACGTGACCAAAACTAAATACATGCCTCCCTGGAAGGCAGACCCTACTTATCAAACATTC
>DAOOCD010000185.1:0-7385 GCA_035408225.1 Cyclobacteriaceae bacterium
GTCCACTTCGTTTGAGTTTGTAGACATTGCCGGCCTGGTGAAAGGAGCCAGCAAAGGCGAAGGCTTGGGCAATCAGTTTCTTGCCAACATCCGCGAAGTAGATGCCATCGCCCATGTAATCCGTTGTTTTGATAACGATAATATTATTCACGTTGCTGGCAAGGTAGACCCGGTCGGAGATAAAGAAGTAATTGATATCGAGCTGCAGTTAAGAGATCTTGATTCTGTTGAAAAGAAGGTTGCTAAAGTAGAGCGCACTGCAAAAAGTGGCGATGCCAAAGCAAAAAAGGAATTGGCTACACTTCTCTTGTACAAAGAAACACTTCAGTCAGGTAAAAATGCGCGCAGTCTTGTAATGGATGCAGAAGATAAAAAAGCAATTGAAGATTTGCAGCTACTAACCGATAAGCCGGTGATCTATGTAGCCAATGTAGATGAGGGCGCCATTCATACCGGTAACAAATATGTGGAGGCACTTAAGGCGCTGGTGAAACAGGAAGGGGCCGAAGTTGTGATTGTCTGCGCTGCCATTGAAGCCCAGATTGCCGAACTGGAAAGCGAGGAAGACAGAAAGGTGTTTCTTGAGGAATATGGTCTTAAGGAATCTGGTTTGAACCGATTGATTCGGGCCGCTTATAATTTGCTAAACCTGATCACCTATTTTACGGCTGGCGAAAAAGAAGTTCGGGCCTGGACCATCCACAAAGGCTGGAAGGCCCCGGCAGCCGCAGGAGTTATACATACCGATTTCGAAAAGGGCTTTATCCGCGCTGAAGTAATTAAAATACCTGATTATCAGAAGTATAAGTCTGAGGCCGGCTGCCGCGAGGCTGGTAAACTAGCCGTTGAGGGAAAAGACTATGTGGTTGAAGATGGTGACGTTATGCACTTCAGGTTCAACGTGTAAGGTTTTTCAACTCTTTTCACTTAAACTTTTCCTAAAGACTTTCAGTTTATTAAACTGATTTGTAGTACCTTAGCTTTCCGCAATTTTTTTAAAGGCGGGGTTTTTAACTCATTTTTTACCCCTTAACTGGATAGTCTCTTGAGAATACGGATTGTCTTTTCTCTGAAGAATAGAGGAGCTTATGTTCCCTTCCATCATCAGTTTTTGCTGGCGCAAACCATCAAAGGATTGGTCATGCTGGGCAAGAATGAGAAGTACTTTTCATTTACACAATACAATTTCTCAGGCCTTAAAGGTCAGATTAAAATCAGTCGTAAAGGCCTCCATTTCTTTTCTTCGAAAGTAACGCTGGTATTCTCTTCGTCAGATAAAGAGTTTATCGATTATTTTGTTGCCGCCTTGTTTGCGCAAAAGGAACTTCTTATCGGCAGTTTACAATTGGTTCCGGAGTCGGTAGAAAACGAGGAACCCGTTTCGATCACTGACTCAGTTAAATTTCTGTGTATCTCGCCCATTGTTTTGGTGCCAGCTTCTTTCAACGATGAAAGTGGTAAGCGATTTATCAGTCCGGATCTGGATGAATTTTCAGACCTGCTCTATGACAATACCATTGCCCGCATGGAAGCGAGTGGTAAGTTCACAGCAACTCAGTTGGCTGATTTTTATAAATTTCAATTAGTTGCCGATAAAGAGTACATCAATCGCATTCAAGCCTCGCATAAAAAGTTTGCCCGTATCTATCCACTCTACGATCTGGATGTAAAATATGAAGTTCGCGGCTATACGTTTCCTTTTACCTTGTATGCCCCGCAACCCGTTCAGCAATTTGTTTATGAAAATGGCCTTGGTCATTTTTCACACAAAGGGTTCGGAATGCTGGATGTCGCTAACTCCAGCTCGATCCGAAATGAAGCCGATCTGGAAGCCACGTATGCTTAGCGCATGTTAACAGGCAACTGAAAGTAGCCAATCAATAAATCGGCATTAGGTTTAAAGGGCCGATAGTAAATAAAAACCTCATATAAGTTTCCGGTTTCAAAGTGACTGCCTTCAAATACGAAAGCGTTAGTCTTGGGAGATTCTACCCAGTATTGATAATCATACCAACCTTGTTTCAGGAAAAGAGTTTTTTCATATCTTTTTTGAGCGGGTAAGTATTCCATTTTTGAATCTGCAGAATGATCCCAATTATTGAATGCCCCAAGGAGATGAACATTTCCAGATACAGGTTGGGGCGCTTCAAGGGTAAACGTAACGAATACATAGTCGCCCGAGATGGGAGCATCCTGATAATCCAGGTTTTCAATTACGTAACCACCATTCATATCGGCATAGATTGAGTAAACCTGGTCTTCGCGCGATTGATCGGTAAGTACAGAAAGGTGAAAAGGGCGTTTGCTGCGGTCGAGCCGCCCCGTATTGCGGCCCGGATAATTCAGAGATCGGAAATCAACAAACCGGAATTCGTTGCCCGCCATAAATTCATTATCCTGATCAAAGAAGCGATACTCAAGTTCGCGTTTATCTTCCCGAACAAAACTTGGTGCTACATTCAGCCGGGCGTTATCCCAGCGTTGGTTTTGTCGTACCAAAGTCTTGATGGATTCCATGGGGTTAAAGACTTCGATCCGCGAGTAGTTAATTTTAAAATTCAATTGCTGGTTAGTAGTTCGCAGGGTACCCAGCCCCTGGCTCTGACTGTCAGTAACTAAACTCACCTGGTTATCGAATATCATAAATCTTCTGCTCAAGAGAATATCGTCTTCATCACTTTCGCGATAAACGACTAATAGATAGTTACCGGGTAATTTTACAGGAGGCACCGTAAAGTAATAATGAATGTACGGGACCGAAACACTGGATGATACATCGTACTCATTAATTGGAAATTCGTTGTAATCCATCAGGAAATCCAAATCCATCAGGCTGGATTTGGTCCAGTCGTAATTGCAATGAATGATTTTTACATAATAGTTGCTTCGTTGACCTTGCAGGTCATCAAACTCCAAAAACAGGTTTTGGGCTTTCAATGAGGCTACAGCCGGTCGCAGGTTATTTCGGGATTCATTTAATCTTGGATAGAGTAAAACCGTTCTGATCTCTTCTTCGTATGATTTATCGGAGAAGACTAGTTTTTTTTGCCCTAGCGCTAGTTGTGCAGTTAACACGGTTAAAATGAAAACAAATGACCTCATAGCTCAAATCTAAACGAATAAATAAACCCAAAAAAGTCATTAGACTTTTTTGCACTACGTGCTGACGATTGAAAATGAAGGAGTTGAAGTTTAATTCTGAAAGTAAGTTTTCCTTCATCTTCAATGTCAGGGTTAATCCTGACAATCCTGACGCTTGCTGTCAGGATTCGTCATTTATTTCAGTCTAATCTTAAGTTCTTATGAAATTCCCAGGATTAATTCAATTTGCATTCCAACCATACGTTATTAATTCGGGTCTAATCTTCAGATCAGGTTCATGCTAAGCGAACAAGAGCTCATTAAAGGCTGTGTGAAAGGGGACAGGGCCGCTCAAAAGGCTTTGTATGAACGCTATTGCCGAAAAATGATGGTTGTATGCCAACGCTATGCCAAATCTTTGCAAGAGGCCGAAGACGCACTTCAGGAGGGATTTTTAAAAGTATTTGCATCCCTGAAATCATTTCGTGGTGATTCGAGGCTGGACACATGGATTACCCGGATTATGATTAATACCGCGTTAAATGCTCAGCGTCAGAAGCTTTATTTATTGCCGATGGTCGATATAACGGCAGTGAATCTTCCCGAGGACGAAGAAATAAGTTTGGCTTCCTTTAACCTGTCGGAATTGATTACAATGATTCAATCTCTTCCGGATGGCTGTCGATTGGTTTTTAACCTGTTTGCCATAGAAGGATATAATCACAAGGAAATAGCCGGAATGCTAGGGATCAGCGAGGGAACTTCAAAATCTCAATATAGTAGGGCGAAGAGTTTACTTAAGGTAAAGTTGAGTCTTCAGAATAATGTGTATGGAAAATACGGAGAGACAAAAATTTGATAATGACTGGCGCGATGCCTTTCAGCAGGCGGAACAAAATCCGTCCGCTGAGGTTTGGTCTGCGCTTGATACCGAATTAACCCGCGCTGAAGGTGGAGTGATGAAACGCAAAGTGGTTTTTTATCAGCGTCTGGCGGCAGCATCTATACTTTTTGCCCTTCTGTTCGGATCGTTAACCACCTACTATAATGTAAAGCAAGATCCCTCGGTCGTCAATGAACTAGCCAATGCAACCCAGTCGACTAACCAAACTGATAATACAATTACGGAACATACGGTAAAGCCGGGCGAAGTTGGAGTAAGTGAAGATAATGATGAGTTGGCAGAAGTTGGTTCGAGGTTACCAAAATCTGGTGCTAATAAAGCCAATGGAAATTCCGTTTTTAATAAGAGTGATCAATCTGCGTTTATTGCTCTAAAAAAAGATTCTGATGCAACGGAAGAAATTGCTACCGAACAAATGATCAGGCAATCAAGCATCAATGCCAGAACCATTGCTGGGATATCGACACAAGATCTTCCTTCGCCCGAAGTTAAGATTTCAAGTAAACCACGCGAAGTAACCATCGTGCGTAAGTTGCCTGCAATGCCTGCTTCCTTTATGGCTGAATCCCGCAAGGAAAAGAAGTCAGGAGAAGCGTTTTGGGCTTCGGTAGGGGCTTCAGCAGGAAGCTATTCCCCTCAAACAAATTTTAACTCATCTGCTCTCGCAGCTTCTCCAGGTTCTGGCACTGGCTTATCGAATAAATCGGCTAGTAGCAATGCGTATTCACAAGGCTCAGCGTATTCTGTAGGGTTAAATGTAGCCAGGCGGGTGTCAGATCATTGGGTGGTGCAAGGTGGACTAAGTTATTTAAATCAAGCAATTGGCTATACATCAAATTTTGCGACTGTATCTGCAGGTAATAAAGCATATGCATCTGTTGCCGATTACGCGACCCTGCAGCAAAATGCATCAACTCTTACTTTAACCAATCCGTATGAAATCAATAGTGTGAATCAATTTGTATCCATACCGATTCAGGCTGGGTATTTGTTGGTTGACCGAAAAGTTGGCCTGCAACTTAACTCGGGCCTATCAACAGATATTTTTATGCAGAATACGTTAACCGATAAAAGTGGTCAATTAGACAAATATTCAGAAGGAGCCGGTGAAGATTCGCCCTATCGGACTTTCAGTTGGTCTGCGTTGATGGGTACCGAGTTAAGTTATAAAATAGGAACTCAATATCGTGTATCCTTAGCGCCTGGGTTACGTTACTCTATGAGTCCGGTATTAAAATCAGAAGCGGTCTCGGGCAATTCAGTTGTTTGGGATGTTGGTTTCAGGTTCCGATATATTTTTAAGTAAGCATTAAACGGGTAGGTTGAAAGGTTCGTCTAAGTGAGTAGGGTCGAAAAATAAATTCATGACTATGAGTTCGGTGAAAGAGCTATTTCAAAAAAAAATTATCCCAGGCTTGTATGCGCTGCTATTTGTAGCCGCATTACTTTTGCTAAGTATATTGCTGGTACGCAGGAATATATACCTGTGAGGTAATTAGTTTTTCATACTTCCAACCTTTGGAGGCTTAGGTGGGTCTAACAAACGGACCGCAACCTAAATCAGTATGAAAAATATAGATGCTCATCAAACTAAATTAGCTTTCGTACTTGTGCTGTTTGCTTTCGTCGCAATACTGGCAAGTTGCTCTGATAAATGCGAAGAGACCAGAAATTTGGTCTACTATGAGCCGGTATACTCTACCCCCGCACAAATTAAGGCAGCAGTTACTCTCCAGGTTCCGCAGGAGATGTCTCAGATCGGTAAGATTTATTTTAAGGATGGCTACCTTTTCATTAATGAAATAGGAGAAGGTATTCACATCATTGATAATAGAACTCCGGCCAATCCAAAAAATTTATCCTTCCTTAAAATACCCGGCAATTATGATCTTGCCATCCGGGGCAATACACTTTATGCTGATAGCTATATAGACCTTGTGGCTTTTGATATTTCAGATCTCGCTACGATTAAGGAAGTAAACCGGATTGAAGGGCTGTTCAATAATTACATGACCATGGGCTTTGTCGTGAGTTCTGAACAAGGAGTACTTACTGATTGGAAGAAAGTCGAAAGTGTTAACGTTCAGGAATCAGACTGCAGAACCATCTATCAGCCCTGGAGTGGTATTTATTATAATGACGGAATAGCACTTACCACGAGTGCTTCATCCTCCTTTAACAAACAAAGTGCATTTGCACCAACCCCTTCTTCAAAAGCGGGTATCGGTGGCTCTATGGCCCGGTTTACTATTGCTGGCGATCATTTATATGCGCTCGATGGGGCTAATCTAGATATTGTGAATGTATCGGTTGAAACCAAGCCCGAACCCAGGAAAGAATTTCAATTAGCCTGGGATACCGAAACCTTGTTTCCGTATACAGATAAACTTTTTGTTGGCTCCCGCTCGGGTATGTATATCCTCGATCTGGCAACCCCGGAAGCACCTACTTTAATTAGTCAATACCAACATGTGCGTAGCTGCGATCCCGTGGTAGTTGAAGGCGACTTTGCCTTTGTCACTTTGCGCAGCGGATCAACCTGTGAGGGATTCACCAATCAACTGGAGGTTATTGATCTTACTAATCTTAAAAACCCGCAGCAAGTTGCAGTATATCCCATGACGAATCCGCATGGGTTGGGCATTGATCAAGGTACATTGTTCATTTGTGATGGCCCAGATGGATTGAAAGCATACGATGCAACGAATGTAAAGGCTATCTCTCAAAACCAGTTGGCCCATTATAAAAACATCCAGGCCCTGGATGTAATTCCGCTTCAACAGGTAGCGATGGTGATTGGCCAGGATGGGCTGTATCAATATGATTATTCCGATCTTAAGAATATCAAATTGCTGAGCCAAATGCCTATTGTAAAGCAATGAAACTATTTTTTCTTTCAAGTATCTTATTAACTCAAGCCATCGGACTCTTTGCCCAGGGAGCCATGCAAAATCCTGATTCAATTGTCGCGACAAAGAAATTCGAATACTACTTCTATCTTCAATCGGGAACGTTGATTGGTTGTAATGACTGCGGCAGGGGCAAGGAATTAACTTTTACAGGAGCTACCGTACATGGTGTTAAAATAGGTAAGAGATTGCGCGTGGGGGGTGGCCTTGGGTATGACTCTTATTTTGGATGGAATACGGTACCAATTTTTGGAAGCGTAAGTTGGGATCTGGTTGCAAAAAAGAATGCTTTTTTTCTTGAGTTCAATTACGGTGGCGCACTAAAATCCTGGAAGTACTCTCAATATGATGAATATGGTTATCAGGGATCGCACAGTGGTAGAATGGTAAATCCAATGGTCGGCTATCGGTTACGCTATCATGATGTGAGCGTAGCGCTGAAGGCTGGTTATAAGTATCAGAAAGTTTCGGCTTCCTATGAGTATCCGACA
>DAOOCD010000186.1:0-7379 GCA_035408225.1 Cyclobacteriaceae bacterium
TCAAACCGTAGCGGCCAACGCACTGGAAGCCGGGCTTGATATGGATATGGTGAGCGAAGGATTACTAACCACATTGGGAAAATCGATAGAGGAAGGAAGGATCAGTGAAAGACAAATTGATGATGCTTGCAGGAGAATCTTAAAAGCGAAATTCTTACTGGGCCTCTTTGATGATCCTTATAAATATTGTGACGAGAACAGAGCCAAGAGCGAAGTATTCACCACGGCTAATAGGGCAGAAGCCCGGACTGTTGCATCACAGAGTTTCGTATTGTTGAAAAATAAGGGCAATGTTCTTCCAATAAAGAAATCAGGAACAATCGCACTGATTGGGCCACTGGCAGATGCAAAAGAAAATATGACCGGAACCTGGAGTGTTGCAGCTCGGTTTTCTGAATCAATCTCGCTTCGTGAAGGATTGCAGAAGGCAGTAGGCACACAGGCTAAAATACTTTATGCTAAAGGATCCAACCTTGCTGAAGATTCAATACTGGAAAAAAATTCAACGTTGTTTGGAAAATCATTACATAGGGATAAGCGATCAGCAACAGCACTTCGTGATGAGGCACTGAGGATTGCAAAGAGCGCAGATTTAATAGTAGCTGCAGTAGGCGAGGCGGCAGAAATGAATGGTGAAGCAGCTAGCCGTACGAATATTGAAATTCCGGAAACACAAAGAGAATTACTAAAAGCATTACTTAAAACAGGAAAACCTGTAGTGTTGGTGTTGTTCACGGGCAGGCCGTTGGCATTGACTTGGGAGGAACAGAATGTGCCAGCTATTTTAAATGTTTGGTTTGGTGGTAGTGAAGCAGGCGATGCCATTGCTGATGTATTGTTTGGAGATGTGAATCCCTCAGGAAAACTCACCATGACTTTTCCGCAAAACGTAGGTCAGGTGCCTTTATACTATGCGCATAAAAATACGGGTCGTCCGTTGAGTGGACCTTGGTTTCAAAAGTTTCTATCGAACTATCTCGATGTTTCCAACGAGCCTCTGTATCCTTTTGGATTTGGTTTGAGTTATACGGAATTTGGTTATGGTGATATTAAGTTAAGTGCAAGCGAAATTACCGCATCCGATTCATTGCGTGTTTCCATGGATGTAACAAACAAGGGCAGCCGCGATGGCAGCGAAATAGTTCAGTTGTATATCCGCGATGTAGTAGGTTCAGTAACGCGACCTATGAAAGAACTAAAAGGATTCCAGAAGATTAGCTTGAAAGCAGGAGAAACCAGGACGGTGAATTTTACTCTGGGTACGAAAGACTTATCGTTTTATAATTCTGAGTTAAAATTTGTGGCAGAGCCCGGACAGTTTCAGTTGTTTGTTGGTGGTAACTCGCGCGATGTTAAGCAGGCAACGTTTGAGTTGAAGTGAGTAAGTGAAACTACTTTTTCTTCTTCGCTCCACCCTTCTTTTTTGACATGCTCTTGTTAGCCGAACTGCTCGTAGAGCGGGGTTTTGGCGTAGAAGATTTAAGAGCACCAGCAACCGTGGTTGCTTTGGGTTTGAAACTTTGTTTGGTCTGAATGATGCGGGAAATTCCAAATGCTACCGAGAGATAAACCTCCCTGCGCTGACCATAAAGATCAGGTGCACCGGGGTTGCCATTTATATCTGCCGGGCCTGATGGATTTTGAAGTTGACTCACGTAATCCTTAGTTCGGGTATCAAAAATTCCAAAGTTCGCCCGACCATCGAAGTTGATACTCCAGTCATCGTTGAGATCAAAATCGGATCGCAGCCCTAATGCTGCGAAGAGCTGAAATGAATTGAATTTATCTTTCGAAACGTAAACCTCATTGTCCATATCAGGAACAAATACTCCATCGTAAACCTGCTCATAGCCAGGATCGGTTGGAACGCTAACACCAGCCGGGTATTTTAACTTAGTAGCCTGATTGGGTGAACTAATGGTGTAGGTATCTTGACCCTTAATTAGAAAGCTTGGTTGAATGGCGGCAACCATACTCAACCGAAAGAAAGACATATCATTAATGTGTAGTTTAAGCGCAACCGGTATGCTGAAATAACTCATTTGAACATCCCGGGTTCCAACATCACCACCAGTAGTATTCTTGATGATAAATTTCTGTCCAGTTTGGGTATAGTTGGGCGTTAACAAAATTCCATGACCAACCCGATCATAGCCATAAACAAAGCCCACAGGGGTAGCCCGAAGTGTAAACCTTCCGTAAAAGCGAGGATCTTTGTTTAGTCCCTGATCGATCGTAAAGGGAAAATTGAAGCCGCCAAATACTCCAAAGGCCTCTACATTTTGTGCTGAAGCTTGTGCGAAAATGATTAATAAAAAGCCTGTAATAACGGCCTTCATGTTAGGCATTAGGTTGGGTTAAAACCTTGTCAAATTACTTCAAAACTAAGTTTTGGTCATTTGGCAGAATTACAAAAATAAGATAATTAAGGTAATAAGCACGGCCTATTCCACCCAATGGCGCTATTTTTAGCTTGTTTTACAGTACATTCGGCAGGCAGAAGTAAAGTAACTTCAACGCTACTTAATTCTAATTGAACATGATCCTGGTTTGCTTAAGCCAGGTTATGATAGACATTCTGTACATCATCATCTTCTTCCAGCGCACTGATACATTCCATTACCTCATCTTGTTCGGCTTCACTCAATTCTTTGGTAGCGTTGGGAATATACTGTAGTTCAGAACTTTTTGGTTCCAGACCTTTTGATTCGAGAAACTTTGCCATGTGACCAAACTCTGTGAATTTTGTATACACAATAATCTCATCTTCTTCGCGCTGAATATCTTCGGCACCGGCATCAATCAGATCTAATTCCATCTCATCCAGGTTTAATTTAGAAGGATCGAATTTGAAAATACCTTTGCGTTCAAACATAAAAGCCACAGAGCCTGAGTTGCCCATGTTGCCTCCATTTTTTGAAAAACGTAAGCGAATATTGGCAACGGTGCGGGTCGGATTGTCAGTGGCGCATTCAACCACTACGGGAACGCCATGGGGGGCATAGCCTTCATAGATTATTTCCTCAAAGTCTTTTTCTTCTTTGCTGGAAGCTCTCTTAATAGCAGCATCCACGCGGTCTTTGGGCATATTCAAACCCTTGGCATTTTGTATAGCCATCCGCAACCGGGGGTTATTATCCGGATTAGGGCCACCTTGCTTTACCGCGATGGCAATATCTTTACCGATGCGGCTGAATCCCTTCGCCATTTTATCAAAGCGGGCGAACATTTTGTGCTTTCTCTTTTCGAAAATACGTCCCATAGATCTCTTAAAATTCTGATTGTAAAATTAGAAAAAGTGCCGATAGTTATTACACTGCTTCTGGTTGATCAGTAAAATTTCCTACGGACAATACTAGCCATTTTTTCGGCCAATTTGCATCCCAATCAATCTTCGTTTTTTTATCTGTTGTAAGGAGACTAAATTTAATTCATGAAAAAACTCCTTACTCTGCTTCTGGCCCTTTGTAGTCTGAGTAGCTTTGGTCAGCAACTCATTGATTCGGAAAAACGCGAAATTGTATTCACTTCTGTAAATGTGGTGCCGATGGATTCGGAACGCATCATCGAAAATCAGATGGTGATTGTGAATAATGGAAAAGTTACAGCCATCGGTAAAAAGTTGAAGTATGGTAAGGATGCGTTGGTGATAGATGCCAGAGGGAAATACCTGATTCCAGGATTAGCAGAGATGCACGCGCATGTACCACCTAACGACAACCTGGAATCGCATAAGGAAGTTTTATTTCTATTCGCAGCTAATGGCATCACAACCATCCGGGGAATGCTGGGGCATCCAAGTCATTTAACGTTGCGATCGAAAATAAATACCGATGAAGTCTTCGGACCCCGGTTTTATACTACAGGACCATCGTTCAATGGCTTGAGTGTAAAAACGGCTCAACGTGGTGCTGAGATGGTTCGTGAGCAAAAAGCCGCTGGGTATGATTACCTAAAGCTTCATCCTGGACTGACAAAAGAAACATTTGCTTCCATTTCTAAAACCGCCAATGAAGTTGGTATCCCCTTCGTTGGACACGTGTCGTTCGGAGTAGGTGTGTGGCGGGCTATTGATGCCGGCTATTCATCCATCGATCATATGGATGGATTTGTGGAAGCTATGGTACCCGGAATTGAAAGTATGGTAGAGCAACAAACGGGTTTGTTTGGAATGTTCGTGGCAGATCAGGCTGATGAATCTGTGATTCCCAAACTAATGAACGAGTTGAAAGAGAAAAACATTTGGGTAGTACCTACCCAATCACTGGCCGATCGTTGGTTTGCCTCTACCTTTACAGGTGATGAGTTTCTGAAAGAGCTTGAGAGCAAGTACATGAATAAACAAACCGTCAATCAATGGATTGAAAGCAAGAAAACCCTTATGGCCAATCCCCAGTATGATGCAACCAAAATTGACAATTTTATTAAACTAAGACGGAAACTTATTTACGAGTGTCAGAAAAATGGAGTGGGCCTTCTGTTGGGTTGCGATGCTCCACAAGTATTTAATGTACCAGGATTCTCAACGCATAATGAATTGAAATACCTGGTCGATGCTGGACTTACTCCCTATCAAGCCCTGCGTACCGGCACCGTAAATGTGGCGAAGTATTTAAAGCTTGCGGATGCAGGAACCATAGGGCCGGGAGCTATCGCTGACCTGGTACTTATAAAGGGTAATCCATTAACTGACATTACTAACACCAAAAAAGTGGAAGGTGTGATGGTGCGGGGCAAATGGTTGTCAAAAGCGGAAATTGATGCTGGATTGAAACGATTGGAAAAGTAGTCACTGGCTTCTGGTTGCTCGCAGAGAAGTTGTGTGATTGAAATGTCATCACAAACCAGTAACTAGCAGCCAGTAACTAGTAACCTGATTTGTGTGACACTTTTCTCCTTTACCCTCACATACACCGAAATCATAATTATTCTTTGTGTTGCCTTACTCACAGGCATGGCAAAAACAGGTGTTCATGGTGCTGGCATGTTATCAGTACCTCTCTTAGCCAATGTATTTGGTGGCCTACTTTCCAGCGGAGTTATGTTGCCCATGTTAGTGCTGGCCGATGTATTCGGAGTGTGGTATTACCATCGACATGCATCGTGGCACCATCTTAAAATTTTATTTCCTTGGGCTGCCGTAGGGATAGTTGCCGGCACCATCACAGGCACGTATATCAATGATCAGATTTTTAAAATGATGATGGCCATTACCATTTTGGTGAGTGTCATTATTATGCTATGGCTCGAAAGATTAGGACAACCAAATAAGATTCCAGCACATAAATCCTTTGCGATCACTACGGGTATAGCAGGTGGCTTTACCTCCATGGTTGGCAATCTCGCAGGTTCAGTAATGAGTGTTTACCTGCTTTCAGTACGATTACCTAAAAATGCGTTCATTGGTACTACCGCATGGTTTTTTCTGGTAGTAAATTGGTTTAAAGTTCCCTTTCATGTATTTGGATGGCACACCATTTCGTGGAATACGGTTTGGTTTGACTTGACCTTGTTGCCACTGATTATGCTGGGAGCCTGGTTGGGAATTATTATTGTGAAAGCGCTTAGCGAAACCATGTACCGATGGTTTATTATTATCATGACCCTGGTAGCAGCAATCGGAATGGTTATATGATTTGTTAATTTTGAGTTTATATATACTTATGAAACCTGTAAACATCAAAGAAAAGTTCAACCTGTTTTCTGAGACATGGACTCCCAAAATAATTGGTGAACTTAATGGACAATATGTAAAGCTGGCGAAAGTGAAGGATGAGTTTGTGTGGCATAGTCATGAGAACGAAGACGAACTGTTCATGATTTTTAAGGGTACTTTGTATCTTGATTTTCGCGATCGTACCGAGGTAATAAAAGAGGGGGAGATGATTATCGTACCAAAAGGAGTGGAGCACAATCCACGAACCAATGGGGAAGAAGTCTGGGTTTTACTTTTTGAACCGAAAGAAACAGCCCATACAGGAAACATTGAACACGAGCGCACAGTCCATAATCTTAGCTGGATTTAGTTTCTATTCATTTATGATTACGTATAAGAGAACGAAGTCAGTTGATCCGGATTTTCAAAAACTGATTATTGAACTGGATAAGGAATTTTGGATTCGCTATCCGGATATACAGCAAAATTTTACGCCCTTCAATCAGGTTGATGAAAGCTTTCGGGTTATGATTGCATTTGACGATAGTATACCGATGGGGTGTGGTTGTTTTCGGCCCATGATTGAAAA
Organism: Cyclobacteriaceae bacterium; assembly: GCA_035408225.1. Classification (GTDB taxonomy): domain Bacteria; phylum Bacteroidota; class Bacteroidia; order Cytophagales; family Cyclobacteriaceae; genus ELB16-189. Next base: position 6,246 of record DAOOCD010000186.1, read on the forward strand.
TAATATAGTTGAAATCAAGCGCATGTATGTTGTGCCAGCCTATCGGAACCGGGGCATTGGAAAAATAATTCTCTCCCAGCTGGAGGATTGGGCGAAGGAAGAAAATTATAAAATCTCCAAACTTGAAACGGGTATCAGGCAGCCGGAGGCTATAGCAGCTTATAAGAAATCTGGCTATAGTCATATTCCTAATTTTCCACCGTATGTTGATATTAAAGAGAGTATCTGTATGATGAAAAACCTTCAGTAACAATGTAATTTTTAAATATTCTGATGTTTGCCCGATGAAGTTTATAAAATTATTCTCCAAACGTAGCTTTCTTCTTTTATACTTATTTCAGTTTATCCTGGTGGCCCTGATGGCCCAGGATCCCAGGCGGTTTGAAAAGGAGATACATGATCTGGTTGCGGGCGATAGTACAATCAGTAAACGCAAACTGATACTTTTCACCGGGAGTTCGAGTATTCGGTTTTGGTCCGGGTTAAGAAAGGATTTTCCTAATCACAATGTGCTTAACCGTGGCTTTGGAGGTTCTGAAATGTCCGACCTGCTTTATTATGCTGAGCCATTGATTTTAAATTACAACCCGAAAGAGATTTTTATTTATGAAGGAGATAATGATATCAATTCGGGCAAAAGCCCTGAAGAGATACTTGCCAATGCTGATAAATTGCTCAGTTTGTTACGAGCGCATCTTCCTGCCAAAGTAAAAATCATTTTTATTTCTGCTAAGCCGAGCATCGCCCGTTGGCATTTGAAAGAAAAGTATGAGGAATTTAATCGCCAACTAAAAGCCTGGACCAGTACGAAGAAAAACGTTTTATATGCCGATGTGTGGACACCCATGCTGGATAGTAGCGGGGCGGTACGCAAAGATCTTTTTATTGAAGATAATCTTCATATGAATCAAGTGGGGTACGGCATTTGGGCAACGGCAATAAGAAAGTTTATGTGATTATTTTCAATTCTTCTATCTCACCAGATGCACCCAGCCATTGATTTCTTTTTTACGGTCCTGCGGGTAAAGTCTATCGAAAGTAACATCAGCCCGATAATAGTAAACTCCACCTGCTAATTCCTGGCCATTAGTTCCTTTTCCGTCCCATTCGATGCTGGTGCTATTTTCTTCCTGG
>DAOOCD010000187.1:0-1526 GCA_035408225.1 Cyclobacteriaceae bacterium
CGAGCTCAGGTTTAAAACTGAACAACTCTAACTGCGATGGCGCACCGGCCATATGAATATAAATTACCGATCGGGCCTTGCCGGGAAACATGGGTGGCTTAGGAGCAAGGGGATTCGTGGCATCAAAGAAATTCGCCATTGCTGGTGTCTTGCTGTCGCAACCAAACAACGAGCCCAACGCAAGGGCGCCTAAGCCCATCGCACTTTCTTTTAGAAAATGCCTGCGTGTATAATGATGCATCGCCCTGCGTTCTGCTTCTTTTAATAGTTGTTGAGTATGGATTTCTTCTTTAGTCATTTAATCCTCATTAATTTTTATTCACCCATTCATCCAGGTTCAGCATAGCGTTCGCTACCATCACCAGCGCGGCTGTTTCAGGTTTTGGTTGGGTGTCTTTTGTTCCGATAATTTCACGCGCTGCTTTTTCATCTTTTGAGAACTTGCTCCTGGATACATTATATAATTCAGTCAAGGCGTTTAATCTGTTTTCGGATATCGGCTTAAAAAACATCGATTCATAGCCTTTGCTGATTTGTTTGTTAGCATCCTTATCGAGTGCCTGCATTTTGAATGCAAAGTTTCGGGCCATGACAAAATAGGCAGAATCATTCAGGGTGGTTAGTGCTTGTAAAGGTGTATTCGTTCGGATTCTTCGCGTTACACACACTTCGCGGGCTCCGCCATCATAGGTGATCATGGTTGGGTAGGGGGCAGTTCTTTTCCAATAGGTATACAGTGCTCTGCGATTTTCATCTACTCCGGTACTCTTCACCCATTTTGCGCCATTATAAGGTGAACGCCAGATTCCATCAGGCTGAAAAGGCATCACACTTTGTCCATACATTTTTTCACTCAACAAGTCACTTACGGCTAATGACTGATCTCGCAGTTGTTCTGCGGATAACCGGATGCGCGGCCCGCGCGCATAGAGTTTATTCAGGGGATCAATTCGCTGTAGTTCATCATTGGTTTTTGAGTCCTGACGATAGGTAGCGGACATCACCATTTCTTTCAATAATTTTTTCACACTCCAATCTAAATCGTTCATGAATTTCCATGATAAGTGATCAAGTAGTTCTTTATGGGTAGGTGGAATCCCCTGAGTTCCGAGGTCCTCCAGGGTTTCGGCTAATCCCTGACCGAATAACTGTTCCCATAAACGATTCACCATGGTTCTCGAAACCAATGGATTTTTTTTATCAACCAACCATTGGGCAAGGCCGAATCTATTTTTGGGTGAGCTTTTATCCATCGGATTCATTACCCCGGGTACTTTAGGAGTAACTTCGTTGCCCTTTACCAGCCAATTGCCTCTTTCAAAGACATGTGTTGATCGAAACATTTCTTTATTATTCTCGAACATGATGGGAGTGGTTTCAACTTTTGCGTCCATCAGTTCAGTAAAGCTCTTTTGCGCTACTTCATAGCCAGGCTTGCCTGCTCCCGGAAAATTTTCTCCAAACTGAAACCATTCAAACAAGACACCGGTTTCATCCATCGACTTCAGCGTTGGATTCTCATATTT
>DAOOCD010000187.1:1626-7319 GCA_035408225.1 Cyclobacteriaceae bacterium
GTAACGTTAGCCGCAAGCCAGTCTTTCAATTGCAATAACTTGACACTATCGGCACCTTTATATTGACGAAGCAATGGATATTCTGATTCGGCATCTTCATCGCGGGTGTTATTAAAGAAGGCCATGAAGTTATAATACTCTTCATGTTTAAAAGGATCATACGGATGGCTATGGCATTGCACACAATTGAAACTTGTTCCCATCAAGGCGCTCCAGGTTGTGTTAACCCTGTCTAACACCGCAGCAGTTCTGAACTCTTCATTCTCGGTGCCGCCTTCATCATTTGTCATCGTATTGCGATGAAAGGCTGTGGCTATGTATTTTGAATCATCGGGATTGGGCAGCAGATCACCCGCCATTTGCTCAATTAAGAATTCATCATACGGTTTATCCGCATTGAAAGCGTGAATCAACCAGTCACGGTATTTCCAGATTGTGCGACCGCGATCCGCTTCATAACCACGGGTGTCCGCATAGCGGGCGAGATCCATCCACAAGGCAGTCCATCGTTCCCCGTAGCGAGGTGAAGCCAATAATTCATCGACAAGATTTTCGTAAGCTTTATCAGACGTATCATTTAAATATTTTTTAGCAGTGGTTTCGTCAGGAGGCAAACCCGTTAAGTCAAGACTTACTCTTCTTAACAACGTAGGTTTATCTGCCTCTAAAGAAGGCGCTAATTTTTCTGCATTTAACTTCTCCAGAATAAACGGATCAATTTCATTTTTTATCCAGTCGCTTTTGAGTGTGGGTACTCCTTCCTCCTTTACAGGAACATAAGCCCAGTGTTCGCCCCATTCAGCACCTTGCTTTATCCATTTTGTAAGAATGTCGATCTCTGCTTTTGAAAGGGGTTCATGTTTGTAGGGCATCCGCTCTTCAGGATCGGCAAGGGAGATTCTTCGGATCAGTTCGCTTTCATCGGGTTTGCCAGGAATAATGGCAGGCTTGCCTGACTCGGTGTTTCCCAACGCTTCTTCCCTGAAGAGCAGACTAAAGCCAGCCTTTTGTTTTACGCCACCATGGCACGCAATGCACTTTTTATTGAAGATTGGTTTTACCTGTGCGCTGTAATCAATTTTTTCAACGGGCCAGTAAATGTAAGCGGCCACTGATGCTATCAGCGTAAGTGAGATACCAAATGGGAGTAGTCTTTTCAAGTTTGATTTTATTTTGATCAGGCCGGAATGACTAAAAAGTTAATCTGTCATCTCCCCGATGCGTCAGGGCGATCCCGATATATACGCACCGAACGGGATTCCGGGTCAAGCCCGGAATGACACTTCGATTTGTTATTTGACTTTTAGTTATTCCAGACCTAATTAAGTCGTTAAAAAGTAAGTTACTCTTTTTATAAAAAAGTCAATAGCGATTTTAGCTCAACGGCAAAGATCCTAATTATGCGATCTCATTTCTCAACGTCTCCCCGCACTACCCGCGCTCCATATAGAGCGCCAACTCGCTTGCCCGGTAATGCAACTAACTTTACGGTAACCGATGATTTGTTCTTAACCAGCTCAGGAGATAACGCATAATTTACATCAAAGAATTTCCCGGGATCGTTGCTGTTCAGTTCCTGGGTTCCGATTTTCACATCGTCCACAAAAATATCGAACATCTTGCGGCCGCGTTCACTGCCCCAATAAGTAAGCATCAACGTGTTTTCCGTATCGGGTGACACTTTCATTTGAAATGAAAACCAACCGCGCTCATCGGCATCGCGATAGGTGCGGTCGTTGTCTTCGCCTTTGGTGGTGCGTTCACCTGTTACATTGTGATCACGCTCGGGCTGCATTTCGCCTAAGCGAAGTACATCAACCGTTCTTTCCTCCAGGTTCCGGATGCGTTCCTTTTCTGCTTCATAAGCCACCTGTTGCTGCGCCCAGCTTTGAGTGGTGAACTGATCCCAATACACACTATAATAATGATCGGTGAACAGATATAGCGGACTAAACCTTATATCTCCTGTTGTACTCACGCCTTTTGCTTCAAAGACTAAATCTTTTGTATTGACAGGCTGAACCCACTCTTTAACATTTTTATGTTCGTTTACGAATACCGGAATTCCTTTTACCGGATCGGGCTTAGCGTTTCCTAAATCACCTGCCAGAACAATGGGTCCATACAACACCGCAATCCGGTTGGCATTGTCGGGCATAGGTTCGGTATGAAGCTGCATAGGCAATACAATTTCAACCTGATCTCCTTTTTTCCAGGTGCGGGCAATGGACCAATAGCCATTTGCTTCCAGGGCAGGTTGAATGATTTTTTTGTTGACTTTAAAATAAGCCGTAGCTGTCCATTCAGGTTTTCTGATTCGCATAGTAAATTTTTGCGGTTTACCAGACTGGATTGATAACGTAACGGCATCCCCGTAAGGCAAAGTAGTTTCCTGTTTGATCATTGCATTTTTTTCTTTCCAGTTCAATTCCGAAGCGATGAACAAATTCACATATAAGCTTCCGTCTTTGCCACGATTGTAAACCGCCTCTCCATACTTCACATGATTTTCTATACCCGAACCCACACAGCACCAGAAAGAATCGAACGGAGTGCTGAAATCTTTTTTCGCACCCATACGCAAAGGGGTAAAGTAACACATCATGCCAGTTTGCGGATGCTGTGAGGAAAGGATATTATTATAGAGAGCCCGCTCGTAAAAATTAAACAACTCTGCCTTCGGCTGCCAGCTGAACAGGTGTCGTGTGAGCTTCATCATATTATAGGTGTTGCAAGTCTCCGCGGTATTCTGACTGAGGTGATTAGTAAGCTTACCCGGTTCGGTCAGGTATTCATATTCGCTGTTGCCACCCATTACATAGGTATGCTTGTTCACCACGGTATTCCAGAAGAATTCTGAAATAGTTTTATCTCGCCCCGTGGATGTAAGTTCATAACGTCTTGCAGCCCCAATGATTTTTGGTATTTGAGTATTGGAATGTTTACCACTAAGTTGATCCTTCTGCTCGGCCAACGGATCCATAATAGCTTTATGATAAAACCGATCGGCCACGTCCAGGTATTTTTTATTTCCGGTGATTGCATATACATTGATGAGAGCTTCATTCATTCCACCAAACTCACAGGCCAGCATTTTTTGAAGTTGTTCATCATTCAATCCGGCTGTAATATGATCGGCCCAATCGGCAAATTTGATTACCACTTCTTTTGCCTTTTCATTGTTGGCATACAGATAAGCGTCCAGTAATCCTGAAAAAACTTTGTGAAGCGTATACCAGGGCGACCATAGTCCATTGAGATCAAATCCTGCAGAGCGAATATTTCCTTTCGATACCTCATTCCATACACTGTCTTCGCGCGGAATGCTGCCTACATAACCTGTCTTACGTGCAGACTGGCAAAGAGAAAGTTCGTCTACAACATAGTCGGTTTTTTCTTTGAAGCGCACATCGCCTGTAGCTGCATAATACATCGCGCAAGCAGAAAGATAATGACCGAGTGTGTGGCCGCTGAGGGTTTCGCTTTCCCAACCGGTATAAATAGGTGCTTTTGGGGTTAGGCCTGCAAACAACCTAAAGCGATGAAGCAGACGATCAGGGTTCAGTTGCAAAAGATACTCTACATCGCGCTGCATGGCATCGTTGAATGGACCCGCCAGTAGTTTCACATCACTCAAAGGAAATGCATACGTTTCCGGAGCGATCGTAGGTTGAACTATCATTTTGGAATCATTCAACAACGGCACGTAAGACTGGCTGATTGAATTATGTACAATGAGAAGACAGGCAACAAGCCAAACTAGAATTTGTATTTTCATAGACAGGATATTAAGTGAAAGTACAAAAAAGTGATCTTTTTGCTATTCATTAATATTCGTCAGGTTGCAACCCCTGATAATAGTAGAAAGCCATTTAATTGTAAGCCCTGTACTTCGTGAATCTGTTTTAATGGCTAAGAGGTCGACAAAATTGTCCTGTTGATCGAATGCTTACAAAAAGACAATTCTAAGTTCATATTTTTGTAGCGGAATCAAGATCCCCATGAAAGTCATTGCTTCATTTCTCCTTGTAATTAGTTTTTGCGGTGTATTATCAGTTAATGCACAAAGTCTTGCCGGTAATTCCACGGAGGTAGTTTTCGATCCCTTATTCTGGGAGCGAGACCTCAAGCTATCGAGGAAACAGTATGGTGAAATTCTGGAAATCAATGTTGAGTTTTACAACTCGGTAAACCAGACCTTACATCGGGAATCCGCGGGGCACCCCAACCTGATGGAAATGGTAAAGAAAAGAAGCGACCTGATCTGGGGTGTCTTTTCTTCGCGTCAAAAATTTAAATGGAGAAAAATATTTGAAACCACTTAACACGCTTGTAACTGGTTACAGACATGTGGAAAGTAAATCAATTATTATTCGTGTCCGGATTCTTTAAAGGGCTTTGCTCTTTCCAGGAAAATTTTTCCCTTTGTGTAACGGAGTTGTGTGCTCGGCCGGAAACAACCTTACGGCAATTTGGATGACCGCAACTGCAGACAAAAGATTGGATGTTATCATCTAATAAATCGGCATAATCCAACGTCAGTTCTTCTTCAGCATTTATATCGCAAAGTGCAATCAGGTTGAGGCCGTCATAAACAGTATTGGGGCTGCAACTATGGTTTTGCGGAGCCCAGTTCTGAGGTTTATGATCCCAAAGAATATATACTTCGTCAGATATCGGGTAGGCGTAATGTCTGAACTCCTCCAGTTGTTCGGGGGTCCAGGTTTTTTCAACGTAGCGTTTCGTTACAATGCGTTGTGCAGTTTCTTCAATTTTAAAAATAACCTCGTCTTTCTTTAACGGCTTTTGAGCAACAATGCCATACCCGTTAATGGCATTCCCTTTTATTCTGTATTTTCTTTGTTTGGCTGCATGGCGGTTAATGCCTTCAGCAATGATATGTTTCAGGAATCCCGCTTTTCCGATCGGATCAAAATTAAGAATGTAGTCGGCCGATCCTTCATAGCCATCTTCATAGAATACAGAGCAGGTGAAATTGATTTCCAGAAAATATACTTCCAGGTCTTTATTTACCCGAAAGTCGAGCCGTGCATAGCCCACCCCTGAAAACCCATTGAATATTTTTTCGGCTGCGGCTTTTAGTTTTGCTTCCACTACCGCGTTGTCACAGGGTTTATTTACATCGGTATGCAGTTCCGAGGTTTTAAGTGCGTAGGTTTTGAATTTATACCCTGATGGAAATCTGTATTCAATTGGTTTTAACGCCCTGCATCCACCTGGTTTTACATTGGCTGCCACCAGCACGGTATACTCCTGGCCGGCTATGTATTCTTCTATCAGAATCTCATCATACCCATTAGCTATCAGGTCTTCAATTTTATTCTGTAACTCAGTGATGTTATTGGCCAATGAATGCTCATCGACACCCAGGCTATCACCCGCTTTGGCTGGTTTGGCGAACAAGGGAAAGGTAAGATGCTTTATCTTATCGGCTAGCCCGTTAACACTACTAACCTCGGCAAAGCTGGGATTATTTACACCCGAACAGTAAGCCACATACTTCATCAGCGGCTTTGGCGGATCGTATAGAATTGCGTTGGGACCGGTGTACGGAAGATTGAGTGCATCCAAGGCATTGATCACATCGATGGATGGTATTGACCAATCCAGATAGCCTTCGCAAAGGTTAACAAAGATGTCATACTTTTCCCTGCGGAGATCTTTTAGTTGTT
>DAOOCD010000188.1:0-2923 GCA_035408225.1 Cyclobacteriaceae bacterium
TTCCTTGGGTCCGCCAGTTTGCTGAGTTGCTCTTTGTAATGATCAAGTCGGTTTATGGATTCCTGATTTCCAATGATTACAAGGTTAATAGCCCGGCCTTCTTCGGATACTCCTAATTGTTGAATTTTAATCAACGGGGAGGCTTTGGCAAGTTCCTGATAGTAGGCATAAATTTCAGAGGTGCGGTGCATTACACCAGGAGCACCAATGATTTGTCCAAAATATTTGCGCGGTGATGGTACAGCTGGATCATCAGGTAAATTGAGTACCGATGCAGGCAAAAATCGTGGATCGGTTGTGTACTCTTTAATTTTTTTATTGTACTCTTCATCGATTTGCTGAGCCAATAAGGAAGAACTAATCAGGAAAAGGAATGTAAGAATGCGTGTATACATAAGATTATGGTAAAGAATGTCCAATATAGAAGTCTTTAGCGTACTGGTGATGATAGACCTGATAAGCGGTTTGCTTTAGTGATTACTGATTATTTTCAGTAGTAGTATGAACTTGCTCAATGCAGATTAAAGAAAAAGTCAGGCTCCGTTTGGAAGCCTGACTTTCATTTAATAATAATTTCTATTGTTAGTAATTCTGTTCGCGGGGCATGCTCTTCCAGTCTCTGCTCGGTCTTCTGGACGGTGAAGCAGATGAGTTGGTTGGTCTGGAGCTAGTTGAATTATTTGAGTTAGACTGTTTATGTGGTCCTGATGACGATGGACGTTTAAATCCTTGTCTGCGTTGTGAATTCTGTTTCGGTGCTTCCACCGGCCGACTCATTGCAGAGCTGCTCAATGGATAGGGATTGTTTTCAGCTACGGGTACAGATTTGCCTATCAGTTTCTGAATGTCTTTCAAATAAGCTCTTTCTTCCGCATCGCAGAATGAAATGGAGATACCACTGGCTCCGGCACGGCCCGTACGACCAATACGATGCACATAGGTTTCCGGTATGTTGGGCAATTCATAGTTAATAACGTGCGACAGTTCATCAATATCTATACCGCGGGCCGCAATATCAGTAGCTACCAATACTCGAGTTTGTTGAGATTTAAAATTGCTCAAGGCGCGCTGACGAGCATTCTGCGATTTGTTTCCATGAATGGCTTCGGCAATAACACCCGCACGGGTCAAATCTTTTGCTACACGGTCAGCTCCATGCTTCGTTCGTGTAAACACAAGTGCCGTATTAATTGCATTGTCCTTTAATAAGTGAAGTAAAAGTGAGCGCTTATTATTTTTATCTACAAAGTAGATTTCTTGTCTTACCGTATTGGCTGTGGACGACACCGGAGTTACTTCCACACGAACTGGGTTCGTTAAGATTGTGTCGGCCAATTTTGAAATTTCGGGCGGCATAGTAGCCGAGAAGAAAATAGTTTGACGTTTAGCCGGAATGCGACCAATGATTTTCTTTACATCATGAATGAAGCCCATGTCGAGCATGCGGTCTGCCTCATCCAGTACGAATGTTTTCAGATGTTCAAGGCGCACATAACGCTGATCCATTAGATCGAGTAAACGCCCTGGTGTGGCAATCAGGATATCAACACCGGCACGAAGCGCATCGGTTTGTGATCGTTGTGGAACTCCGCCAAAAATTACTGTATGCTTGATACGAAGAAGTTTTCCATAGGCCGCGAAGCTTTCACCGATTTGAATGGCTAACTCGCGCGTTGGTGTAAGTATCAGAGCTTTTATTCCGGCAGGACCTTTTTTGTAAAGTTCATCCTGGTGCAGAAGTTGAAGAATGGGAATTGCAAAGGCAGCAGTTTTTCCGGTGCCGGTTTGTGCACATCCTAACAGATCTTTGCGTTCCAATAAAACGGGAATTGATTGTTCCTGGATAGGAGTGGGCTTTGTATATCCCTCCACTATCAAAGATTTTAAAATAGGTTCAATGAGATTTAATTTTTCGAATGACATGTTTTAATTGTTTGATACACGGAAACCGTGTTATCGTTTAGTTTAAACGCCTCTTGGCTCGAATCCGCCTTGAGCGGCTACGCAGAAAGCGAGTTTCTACGGGAATTTGGAGGAGTGACGTGCAAAGATAGCTAAATAATCACTGAGTAGCACTATTGGAGTTGGATTGTGCATAAGCGCTGTGAAAAGCTTTGCGTCCTGCTTCAATAATTTCATTGGCCCGATAAAACTCAAACACACCACAGGCATCGCGCGAGATATTAACGACCAGGTCAGGTTTGTGGATGTTAATCATCAGTTCAGTTAGTCTGTCTTGAGTGAGATCGTACGACTTATTGAGCAGATCAAATAGACCCAGACTTTCAGCAGTATTCTCGGCCCGGGTATCAAACCTGGGTAACGAAGCGCGAATCGCATCAATCATTTTCAGGTATGCTGCCCTTTCCTTATTTTCATCTGCAATTGAATTATTTTGAGCGTAGGGGATATTGGCATTCAGATTCACTACAACGAGCCAATCGCCCGGCTCTTTACTAACCAGATTCATAGGCAGGGGATTCAGCACACCCCCATCAACCAATTGCGACTTACCTTCTTTTACGGGTGTGAAAACAGTTGGGATAGCAATCGATGCCCGCAAAGCTTTGAATAAACTTCCGGATCGGTAATGAACTTCTTTTTCGTAGGTAATATCGGCAGCAACAGCCGTAAAAGGAATTTTAAAATTCTCGATCTTATGGTCGCCAATAAATTCTTCAATGGCTTTAAACACCCGTTCGCCTTTTACAAAGCCTTGTGCGGAAAGTGTAAAATCCAGTAACCGAAAAACATCTAAGCGGGAAAGTTTGATCAGCCAGTGTTTGTACTCGGCTAAATATCCTGCACAATAAATCCCTCCTACTACAGCTCCCATCGAACACCCAACCACTTCTTTTATAGTAAACCCTTCTTTCTCCAACTCTTCAATTACTCCAATATGAGCCATACCCCTTGCGCCACC
>DAOOCD010000188.1:3023-7295 GCA_035408225.1 Cyclobacteriaceae bacterium
ACTAAAAATCTTTTCCTGTATCCTCGTCATCATGTGGATTTTGGAAAACCAGGATCGGGATATTGGAGTACAAGGAAATTTTTTTAGTGAGGCTTGGATTGTAAAACTTTTCAAAAAAATTTCTCTTGTGTGTCGAAAGCGCCACTACATCTACTTCAGACTCCTGTATGATTAAATCAAGTCCCATGCTCACGTTATGGTCACTCACTATCTTCTGTGTGAATTTATTATAACCAGTAGCCAATTCTACTTCCTTGATAAATTTTAGCATAGAGGCCTCTTCTGTATCTTCTTCCGTTGAGGTATCGACATGCCCAACCATTATTTCGGATTTAAAGGGCCTTGCAATGGATACTAATTTTATAACCCCCTGAATATCATCATAGGAAAAATTAGTTGCAAACAAGATGCGTTTAGGTACTTGAAACGAACTACCGGCCGGTACACACAACACCGGACATGGAGAGCTTTCTATTACAGAAGCAGTATTACTACCGAAAAGAGTCCGGGTTAAATTACTTGCTCCTAAGGTTCCCATGATTATCAAGTCAGCATTTATTTCGAGAGCTGTATTGAGAATTTCTTCCACAGACTCGCCAACAGAAATCCGTGTTTTGCAGGAAATCCCTTGATATTCACTTTCAAGAGTCTTCTTTAATACCTCTAATTTATCAAGGGCTTCTTTTTTGGCATCTTCTACTTCATCGGTAATAAGGGCACTGATAACGTTGCTTCGTGAAACAATGGGCGTGTAAACATGAAGCAGGAGCAGGGAGGCACCCGCATGATGAGAAATTTCGGCTGCATACTCAAGTGCATTGTTTGCATTAGCTGAGAAATCAGTAGGAATTAGTATCGTTTTCATGATCCTGAATTTATACCGTGTAAGATGTGTAATGATTTGCAACTGACCTATGATGAATATCAGGTTTTGATAAAAATTGGTAGCCGGTAATGAATATTTAAAATCGCAGTTTTTAAAATTTTCCGTTCCTTTGTCCGTTTATCAGAAAAAATAGTATGCGTTTCGTTCTGTTTCAAGGATTACTTGTGACTGTGCTTTCAGTTGTTCTTTCAGCCTGTCTTAATACGGACAGTCAACCCGATATCTCCCTCGAAGAGCAGTGGGCTATGGACACTACCGCTATAGGTAAGTACCTGCATTCAAAAAATATAATTGCTATGAAGGATCCGAGCGGAGTAAGGATTGTAATTGATACCCAGGGTGCGGGTTTTCCGCCAAAGGCAGCCAGCTCTGTCAATGTCACCTATACAGGTCGTTTACTTTCTGAGGAGGTTTTTGATCAGGGTACCAATACTTCCCTGGCAATGAAAGACTTAATACCTGGTTTTCAAATCGGCCTTTCCCTCATGCCTGCCGGATCGAAGGCAAGAATGTATATTCCTTCAGGGTATGCTTATGGAAAGAATTCGGTTAGTAGTATTCCTGCTAATGCAAACCTTATGTTCGAAGTGCAACTTCTATCTGTTGGTATCTCCGAAACAGAAAAGCAACAGCTGGCAAGTGATACGGTTGCCATTGATAATTACCTCGCCAGCAATTTCATAAATGCAATTAAAGACAAATCAGGCTTAAGATATACTATCAATACTTTAGGAACCGGACCTGTGCCTGGTCTTTACAGCAAAGTGAAGATAACCTATACGGGTAAAATGTTGTCGAATGGATTTACATTCTTTAAAGGATCCAGTGGGCCGTCTTCAATTTTTGATAGTCGCGTGATCAATTACATTTATGGATTTCAAGTAGGGCTTCAGAAGATGCCTGTTGGCAGCAAGGCAACTTTTTATGTTCCATCGGGTCTTGGATTTGGAAATCAGTTAACTCAGGGAACTGACATTAATGTTCCAGCGAATTCAAATTTGATCTTTGAAATGGAACTAACGGAGATAGTTGAATAGACTGAAATTACGCTCGTTCAGATTTTTCCCAAATCACCGATTGTTCTTTTCGCAGTAGTCTACCAATGCCAGCAAAGACAGATAAATTCATCATTGAAAAGTAATAAGGCACAAAGAATCCTTTTATGGAAATTTTTTTATCCCTCAGAAAGTGTCCCATTATGGCAATGCCATAAAACAATAATTGGCCAAATAAGCAAAGTTTAAAGAAGGCAGATTGATTATACAGGATGATATTTGATACTATTAGTAAGGGCAAAGCAAGTGGCGTTAATGTCCATCGAAGGACTCGGTGCGATACATATTGCCAACTGATAAGTCCATATCGAAATGGATTTAAAAGTTCAGGCAGTCTGCTGATAGCCTGAAGTCCTCCGGCCGAAATCCGAACTTTCCTTTTCCATTCGTCATTAATACTTGCCGATGCAGTCTCCATGGCATAGGCTTCAGGTTCATACACAAACCGATATCCTTTGGCTACTATTTTCATGGAGGTAACGAAGTCTTCTATGATTGAGTCCGGAGCAGTTTCATCGTACAATTCAGTACGTACTGCAAATAATTCTCCGGCTGCACCAATTGAGGTTGTAAGGTTGGAGTCCAGGGTTTTTAAGGTTGATTCATATTTCCAATAAAGTCCTTCGCCAGCGCCTGAGGCATTGTCCTCTTTGTTTACGGCAATTCTTTTTTCGCCTGCTACACCGCCCACTTTTTTATCTTGAAAATGACGCGCAATATTTTTTAGAGCAGTTGGATTTAATGTTGTGTTTGCGTCAGAGAAAATGACAATCGGAGTATTTACTGATTTCATCACCCGATTCACAGCATGGATTTTTCCTTTTCTTTCAGGCAAATGGAATGTTTTAACAGTCGGAAAGTTTTGAGCAATCGACATGGTTTGATCAGTTGACCCATCAGCAACAATCCACACGTTCAGTTTTTGAGCTGGATAATCAAGAGAAAGAGAGTTTTTGATTTTAGAGGCAATAAACCGTTCCTCATTATAGGCCGCAATCATGAGTGTTACCTCAGGAAGATCGGTATCTCTCTGGTTTTCAGGAGTCTTTTGCTTGCCCTTGAAAGCAGAAAAAATGTAAATAATAAAGCCATACCCTACATAGGTATAGAGAACCAGGGCCATACACGTCCAGAAAATGTAAAAACTTATATTAATCACGGTTTTTTAGCAATTCTGGCGTGAAACTACGAGTTACATTTAAAATTCTCGGGGGATAAACTCAGGTTCTTTGTGCTAACTTTGTTAGTTCGGACCGATTATTGGATGATTTTAAGTTTAAATCTTACCTGTTCTATGAATATTTTAAAAGAACGCTGGAAGAATTACTTATTCTGTATCAATCTAATGGTTCGAAAAGGTTTTTAGCTACTAAAACCATAAAATTCTGTTGTTTTTGTCTAGTTGTTTGGCTTTATAATGTGGACTCTTAATCGATTCAGGTATTTCAGGATTTTCCTGAGTTTGGTACTTATTCAGCTACCGGTGGTTCTGCTTTTTGCTGAAATTGATCTCGGTACCCGTGCTGGTGAGAAAATATTTACACAGGACTTGCAGGTGAGCATAGGTGGGTCTCCTATAGCCAGCGGCACCAATCAAAACTTTGGGAACATCAATTTGCTGACAACCTCATCAGCGATAACGGTTACTTTAGAAAACATTGGTTCACCGGAAGACCTCAATATTACCAGTGTTACATTAACCGGAGCCAATACCAGCGACTTTATTCTGAATACTGTAGGACTAACAACACCTCTGAACGCCTTAGCGACTACAAGTTTTACAATTTCTTTTGCTCCTACACAAAGTGGCACCCGGTTGGCTGCTATTCAAATTGATAGCGATGATCCCGACACCAATCCTTTCATCATCAACCTGGAAGGCGAGGGGATAAAGCTTAATCAGACTATAACTTTCAATGCCCTGGCAGACAAAACATATGGTGAGACAAGCTTTTTACTTAACGCAACAGCATCTTCCGGCCTTCCTGTAAGTTATGCCAGCAGCAATCCCCTCGTGGCAACAATCAGTGGTTCTACAGTAACAATTATTGGAGCCGGTTCAACTGTAATTACTGCATCGCAAACTGGAGATCCAACTTACAATGCGGCATTAGATGAAACGCAAACCCTTACAGTCACTAAAGCTACCCTGACAGCGACTGCGAATAATCAGAGCCGAACGTATGGAGCGGCTAATCCTTCATTGACCATTTCCTTTACAGGCTTTGTGAATTCAGAGACTTCTTTGGTGCTGGATGCATCTCCCTTGACATCAACCGGAGCTATTGCAACATCTGCTGTGGGTACTTATCCGATAGCTATTGGCGGTGG
>DAOOCD010000189.1:0-7265 GCA_035408225.1 Cyclobacteriaceae bacterium
CGAAGCAATTACATTTCGCTACTAAAATTCCGCCAAAAAATTTCAAGTGGCCATCAAAAGCTAACTATACATTAGATGAATGCTTCCCGGCTTCGCATATCATAGAGTACACTGAGAAAAGTTTGAAGAACCTGAACGTAGATTGTATTGATCTCCAGCAATTCCATGTGTGGGAAGATAGCTGGGCCCACAACGAAGAGTGGAAAAACGCAGTTGAAAAACTTAAAGCTGAAGGAAAAGTAAAACATTTTGGCATTAGCGTAAACCGGTGGGAACCCGACAATGTACTCAACACACTCAGGTCAGGACTCATTGATTCAGTTCAGGTGATCTATAACATCTTTGATCAGAATCCGGAAGACAACTTATTCCCCCTTTGCCGCGAACTGAACATTGGTGTGATAGCCCGTGTACCCTTTGATGAAGGAACACTTACAGGTACGTTAACCAAAGACACTGTTTTCCCGAAAGGTGATTGGCGTGCTACGTATTTTGTTCCCGAAAATCTAAACTCCAGCGTAGATCATGCCGATGCCTTGCGACCACTGATCCCCAGCGGAATGTCAATGGCCGAAATGGCGTTACGTTTTATTCTTTGCAATGACGATGTTCATACGATAATACCCGGCATGCGCAAAGTGCGAAATGTGGAAGCCAACATTGGTACGAGTGATGGTAAGCGATTGAACAAGGCCCTTGAACTTGAGCTGAAAGGCCACCGGTGGGATCGGACACCCACGGAGTGGTCGCAGTAGCAGCATCTGCTATTTAATAGTTATGAAACTTCAGCCAGACAGCTTATACCATATCTATAATCGTGGCAACAATAAGCAACGTATTTTCTTGGAGGAGAAGAACTATAGTTTCTTTTTACGGAAAGCTCATAACGAGTTGACTGGCCAACTTGATTTTCTGACCTATTGCTTAATGCCAAACCATTTCCATTTTCTGGTTTATACTAAATCTGAATTTGATTCGCTCAAGTTTACCAACGCAATACGTACTCTATTAAGTTCTTATACCCGGGCGATTCAGAAACAAGAAAAATTTACCGGATCGCTTTTTCAACAGAATTCGAAGGCCAAGGAACTTACTACGAATGAATATGCAGCTTCGTGTTTTCATTATATTCATCAAAATCCGTATCGCGCCCGATTGACAAACAGAATCGAAGATTGGCCCTATCATTCATTTAATGAGTACTGGAAAGATTCAGCTGACATTTGCAATGTTAAATTGGGACGATCATTACTAACTATATCAGAAGAAGCTGAACGGTTTTATAAAGAATCCTATAGCATTATTCCAGATCAATATGTAAGAGGTATCTTTTAGCCTAACCAGTCGTGCCACCGCTTAAAGCGGTGGCACGACTTCCCTTCTAATCCTGCCACTCTGTCACTTTTTCCCTTAAAATACCGCTTGGCATAACCCTTGTTCAGGGGAGTATGCTGACTTAAACTGTAATCAAAAACTGAACATATCATGGGAAAAATTATTGGAATAGACTTAGGAACCACCAACTCGTGCGTGGCCGTTATGGAAGGCAACGAACCAGTGGTGATTGCCAACAGCGAAGGCCGTAGAACTACGCCTTCCATCGTAGGTTTTTTGGATAATGGAAAAGGCGAACGCAAAGTGGGTGATCCTGCCAAGCGTCAGGCTATTACCAATCCTAAAAATACCGTGTCCTCAATCAAGCGCTTCATGGGCAAAAAATTTGCTGAAGTTACTGGCGAGAAGAAAATGGTATCGTACGAAGTAGAAAGCGGCAATAACGATACCGTGCGCGTACGCATAGGGGATCGCCTGTATACCGCCCAGGAAATCTCTGCCATGATTCTTCAAAAGATGAAGAGTACCGCAGAAGATTATCTTGGTACCACCGTAACAGAAGCCGTTATTACCGTTCCTGCATACTTTAACGATGCCGAACGTCAGGCTACCAAAGAGGCTGGCCAGATTGCCGGATTGGATGTGAAGCGTATCATCAACGAACCAACAGCCGCTGCGTTGGCGTACGGTCTTGATAAGAAAAACAAAGACATGAAAATCGCAGTGTATGACCTTGGTGGTGGTACATTCGATATCTCGGTTCTTGAATTAGGAGATGGTGTATTTGAAGTAAAATCCACCAACGGTGACGTTCACCTGGGTGGTGATGATTTCGATATGAGAGTTATGAACTGGCTGGCTGATGAATTCAAGGCCGATAAAAATATTGATCTGCGTAAAGATCCAATGGCGCTTCAACGTTTGAAAGAAGCTGCTGAAAAAGCAAAGATTGAATTATCCAGCTCCACAGAAACTGAAATTAACTTACCGTATATCACTTCCGTTGATGGAGTGCCCGAACACTTAGTGAAGAAACTATCGCGTGCTAAGTTTGAGCAACTGTGTGATGATTTAATCCGCAGAACCCTTGAGCCATGCCGTAAGGCTGTTGCTGATTCCGGATATTCTGTAAGTCAGATTGACGAAGTTATTTTAGTAGGTGGTTCTACCCGTATTCCACGTATTGTGGATGAGGTAGAAAAATTCTTTGGCAAGAAACCATCCAAAGGAGTAAACCCGGATGAAGTTGTAGCTGTAGGTGCTGCAATTCAAGGAGGTGTACTAACCGGAGAAGTAAAAGACGTATTGTTGTTGGATGTTACGCCACTCTCATTAGGTATCGAAACCATGGGCGGTGTGTTTACCAAGTTGATTGAATCAAACACTACGATTCCTTCTAAAAAATCAGAAGTGTTCTCAACAGCTTCAGACAATCAACCATCCGTAGAAATTCACGTGCTTCAAGGCGAGCGTCCCATGGCGCGCGACAACCGCACGATTGGAAGATTCCACCTTGATGGAATTCCACCAGCACCTCGTGGTGTGCCTCAGGTAGAAGTGATTTTTGATATTGATGCAAACGGTATACTTCATGTGGCCGCTAAAGACAAAGGCACCGGTAAAGAGCAGAAGATTCGGATTGAAGCTTCCAGTGGATTGACTGAAGCCGAAATCAAGAAGATGAAGCAAGAAGCCGAAGCCAATGCTGAAACGGATAGAAAAGAGAAAGAGCGTGTTGAAAAAATCAATCAGGCCGATTCACTGATCTTCCAAACTGAAAAACAGTTGAAAGAATTTGGCGATAAACTTTCTGAAGGAAATAAAACAGCGATTACTCAGGCATTAGATAAGCTGAAAGAAGCTCATAAGAGCCAGGATGTAACAGCCATTGAAAATGCCATGAACGCTCTTAATGCTGCATGGCAGGTAGCTTCGCAGGAAATGTACGCGGGCGGCTCGCAAGCCGGAGCTAATCCTGGAGCACAACCCAACAATGGATCAGCCAACAGTGGTGCCGGAGCAGCGGGTGGCAATGGCAATGCAACCGATGTAGAATACGAAGAAGTTAAGTAATCGTAAGACACTAACTTTAAACTAACGACCCTTTGGAAGTAAAAATCCAAAGGGTCTTTTTTTTCTTTAAACTTTTTGATTCTGTTTTCCCGCAATCAAAACTATCTTTACGATCCTTAAAATAATAGAATATGCTGGTAGTTAAGTTTGGAGGCACCTCGGTAGGCAAGCCTGAACGAATGAAGAAGATTGCCAATCTCGTGTTGAGCATGCCGGGCAAAAAGATTGTTGTGCTCTCTGCACTTAGCGGTACTACTAATACGTTGGTTCGGATTGGTGATCACCTGTTGGCACAACAATCAACGGCTGCCGAACAGGAAATTGCCGGGCTTGAAAAACACTATCAGCAGTTTATTAAAGAACTCTATGAGAGTGAAGCGTATCATGCCATTGGCCAGGAAATAGTAAGCCGTTACTTCAGCCTGTTCCGTTTGCTGGCAGCTGGTAAATTTGACGATCGAAGCTATCGAGAACTTCTGGCTCAGGGCGAATTGATTTCTACCGAATTATTTTATCATCACCTGCAGGAAAGAAAAGTGCCAGCCCGTTTACTCCCTGCTTTGCATTTCATGTCGATTGATGAGAACCAGGAACCCGAGCTGGAAAAAATCAGCGAACGCCTGAGACCCATTCTCGGAACCATGAACAACGTAGAAATTCTAGTTACCCAAGGGTATATCTGTCGCAATCATCGCAATGAGATTGATAATTTAAAACGAGGAGGTAGTGACTACACAGCTTCGCTGATTGGTGCTGCGATCCGGGCTGAAGAAATTCAGATCTGGACAGACATCGATGGCATGCACAACAACGATCCGCGAATTGTAAAAAAGACCGTGCCTATCGCAGAACTTACCTTCGATGAAGCTTCTGAACTTGCTTATTTCGGAGCCAAGATTTTGCACCCCTCTACTATAGTGCCTGCACAGAAATATCATGTACCCGTTCGATTGAAAAACACCATGGATGAAAAAGCTCCGGGTACTATCATTAGTGATAAAGGCAGCCGCGGGCAATTCAAAGCCATTGCTGCCAAAGATGGCATTACAGCGATTAACATTAAGTCATCACGCATGTTGCTGGCTCATGGTTTCTTACGCAGAGTCTTTGAAGTATTTGAGCGGTACAAGACATCGATTGATATGATCTCCACTTCTGAGGTGGCGGTTTCTCTCACGATCGATGATAACAAAAATCTAACTCCCATTCTTGATGAATTAAAAACCTTTGGCACAATCGAAGTTGATGAAAACCAAAGCATCATATGCATAGTAGGGAATATGCTTTCGGAAAAGGAAGGCGTTTTAAAAGAGGTATTTCAATCTCTTGCAACCGTGCCTATCCGAATGGTATCCTATGGAGGTAGTCAGAATAACATTTCCATCCTGGTAGAGACCGGCCAAAAAGAGAACGCGCTTAATCTTCTCAACGAAGGAATTTTTCATTTATAAATTTTTTTTAGCCCGACTTAAAGAAATTTTAACACTTAACCGGATTAGAAATCATAATTGAAATCTAATAATTGGGGATTCAATTCCCACTTATTTTTACCAAGACCTTAAAGCCGGATCTATGGTAACTTTTGTAATCCTCGTTTTCCTTATAGGGTATTTGGCAATTGCCCTCGAGCATCCTATTAAAATAAATAAGACAGCATCAGCGCTTCTAACAGGGGTTATATGCTGGACCCTCTATGCAATGTTCACGCAGGATTCCATAGATCATATTGGAGAACAATTAAATCACCACCTGGGTCAAATATCAGCTATCCTTTTCTTCCTCATGGGTGCCATGACAATTGTAGAATTGGTTGACGCATACCAGGGGTTCAAAATCATTACAGATCGTATCAATACACGCAATCCGAAAAAATTGTTATGGATCATTTGTACCGTGACTTTCTTTCTTTCTGCAATCTTAGATAACCTCACGACTTCTATCGTTATGATCTCGTTGATCAGAAAGTTAGTTCCCAATAAAGATATGCGTCTATTTTTTGCTGGTATGATTGTAATTGCAGCAAATGCAGGTGGTGCCTGGTCTCCCATTGGGGATGTAACAACCACCATGCTGTGGATTGGTGGACAAATCTCATCTGGAAATATTATGCTCACGCTCTTTTTGCCTAGTGTTATTTGCATGGTAATCCCATTAATCTATTTGCAGTTTACCTTAAAAGGCGAATTAGGATCTTATGATACTGAACCAAAAATCAATCAGGGAAATGGGGATCATGGTGCATATAGTAATCAACCTGTTAAGGGATCAACCACAATGCTGATTCTGGGAGTTGGCGGCTTGGTTTCTGTTCCTGTTTTCAAAACCATTACCCACTTACCCCCTTACCTTGGCATGTTGCTGGCACTAGGTGTGTTATGGGTTGTATCTGAATTAATTAATCCTGATATGGATGAATCAGAAAAACGGCCTTATACAGCAGCCGGGGCACTTACCCGAATTGATGTACCCAGTGTTTTATTCTTCCTGGGCATATTACTGGCTGTAAGTGCGCTCGAGTCTATGGAAATCCTACATCATTTTTCGATATGGTTGGATGAATCCATTGGCGACCAACGAATCATTATTACTCTTATTGGTATTCTATCATCCATTGTTGATAATGTTCCTCTGGTTGCAGCAAGCATGGGTATGTATGACATGAGCGTATATTACCAAGATCATCTGGTATGGGAATACCTGGCTTACTGTGCAGGTACGGGTGGCAGTATTTTGATTATTGGTTCAGCAGCCGGTGTGGCTGTAATGGGAATGGAAAAAATCGATTTCATCTGGTATGTGAAAAGAATTTCTTTGCTGGCTATCCTGGGTTACTTTGCGGGCGGCATTGTTTATCTGATTATTCAGCCTTATTTAGCCGTTCATTGAAATTTATCAGACCCAAGTAAGTTAAAGTCGTTGGTTTATCGGAAAAATTTTCTAATTATGAGGGACCTTATCCTATTCATATGGAAACCCTCGTAATTATTGTATTCGTAATTGGATACATCGCTATTGCTCTCGAGCACCCAATCAAAATAAATAAGACAGCCTCAGCCCTTTTAGCGGGCGTAATCTGTTGGACACTCTTTGTTCTTTCGGAACCCTCAGCTGCGGTTACAGACAGCGCATCGTACGGATCCTTTTTAGAGATTCTAAAAGTGGAGTTGGGTGACAAATTCAATGCACTTTCATCTGGCGAACTGTACCGTGAATTTGTAACGACTGAACTATCCCACCATCTGAGTAGTATTGCGCAGATTCTTTTTTTCTTGATGGGCGCTATGACCATTGTGGAGTTGGTGGACGCGCATCATGGTTTTCGGTTTATCACCGATAGGATTAAAACCAAGAATCCAAAAACACTGCTGTGGATTATCTGTTGGGTATCCTTCTTTCTTTCAGCCGTTTTGGATAACCTGACCACTACCATTGTTATGTTATCGCTTGTACGAAAACTTATTCCTGATAAAGAAATGCGTTTGTTCTTTGCGGGTATGATTGTGATTGCTGCCAATGCCGGGGGTGCATGGACTCCCATCGGTGATGTTACCACTACGATGCTTTGGATTGGTGGACAGATTTCCACTGGCAATATAATGGTAACCCTTTTCTTGCCAAGTGTTGCCTGTATGCTCATACCATTGATCTATCTCAACTTTACCTTAAAGGGTACCCTGGGAGATACTACCGAAAACGATAATAAAAGTCATGACAATGTCGTTCGTTCGGGGAATCTCATGTTGATATTGGGAGTAGGTGCCTTGGTGTTTGTGCCCATTTTTAAAACCTTAACACACATGCCGCCCTATACTGGTATCCTTTTGGGGCTTGGCTTTCTGTGGGTGGTTTCAGAACTT
>DAOOCD010000190.1:0-7194 GCA_035408225.1 Cyclobacteriaceae bacterium
CGAAATTAAGGCTCAAATTCAATCTGGTCTATTGGTATTGGTAGGTATAGAAGAAGCTGATGGTTCTGAAGATGTTGAATGGCTTGCAGGTAAAATTGTAAACCTGCGGATCTTCAATGATGCGCTGGGCGTTATGAATGTGAGCGTTAAAGATTGTGGTGGCGAAATAATTTTAGTTAGTCAGTTTACTCTCCAGGCCAGCACGAAAAAAGGCAATCGACCAAGCTACATCAAGGCGGCTAAGCCAGAGATTGCGATTCCTATTTATGAACAATTCATTAGCGCGGTGGCTACGCAACTTGGCAAGCCGGTTCAAACCGGTGAGTTTGGGGCTGATATGAAAGTGAGTTTGATCAATGATGGTCCAGTAACTATTTTAATAGATACTAAAAACAGAGTTTAAGGATTTATATAATCGCCCAACCCACCAAAAAAATATTAGCGAGGATATAGATGGCTACCACATATCTTGACCCTACTCTATTATATCGAATAGCAGCCTCAGGATTTCCATTGTCATATTGCCTTAACGCCACTGCCGAAACCACCAAGGTGCCGAAAATGGCAAGAAACGTGAGAGTGTGCAATGAATCTACCAGTGTGAAAGAAGATGTTTCGGGTAAGATAGAATCAATAATATATTTGTTACCGACTGTTGCAAACAAACCACCCACAGGCAAACCAAAGCGAGGTTCCAGTTCAGAAACCCTAATAGTAAAACTGATGATTGAAATCAGGAATGCGATATACATGCCAATAAAGATTTTCATGAATAATCCCCAGGCATTTCTCTCAATATCCATTTCAATCAGAAAGGCGGAGAAATTTTGCAAGCTGCGTTCCGGGCTTGGATCTCCGAATCCTGTTTCGTAATCATTGGTAACGGTAGAGACTTTGAAGTTTTTTATATTCCAACCATCCAATGCATCTGCCTTGTCGTAGGTACTTCCTTTCAAATCTGGTTTAAACACGAGGCTATTATTATCAAACAGGGCATTTTCGATTTGCACCCTCAAGTGTTGCTCATCAAATGGAAAATCAGCCACTTTCCAACTTTCCTTCATCGTGGTTTTCATTTTCATGATCGCCCACGCTTTTCCATTAAGACTGTCAATTATGATTTCTGGAGTATCAATAGATTTAGCATTTGGAATATCCAATTGAGTAGAAAAATCAAAATCCGGATTATCGTACAAAAACCATAACCAGAAACGCATGGTGTATTGTTTGTCGCGGAAGTTAATATCATGGACGCTAATCACGTATGAACCTACTGTTACCGTATCAGGTTGAGCGATGGTGGAGGTTGTAAATGTTATAACAAAGAGCGTGATAAGGATCAGTCGGGTCTTCATCGGGTTAGGTATAAGCCGTGAAGATATGAAAAGTTAGAAGTACAAGAAACAAACTGCCAGCTTTACCTGGCAGTTTGCGAGGGCCTAGTATTTCAAATTGACTTTCGTGTCTTTTGGTTTTTCTTTAGCATTTTTCACGTATTTCTCCAGCCAGTTATCCATCTCCCACAAGGTATGCATGATACTTTCTTTAGCTGCATAGCCATGACTTTCATAAGGCAACACTACATATCGTGCTGTGCCACCATGACCTTTGATTGCATTGTAGAACCTTTCCGTTTGAATAGGGAATGTGCCTGAGTTGTTGTCGGCTTCTCCATGGATGAACAAGATGGGTTCCTTCAGCTTATCAGCATAGGAGAAAGGAGACATAGTATAATATACTTCAGGGGCTTGCCAGTACGTGCGCTCTTCTGCCTGAAATCCAAAGGGAGTGAGCGTTCTGTTGTAAGCACCACTTCGGGCAATGCCCGCTTTAAAAATATCTGAGTGTGCTAATAAGTTTGCAGTCATGAATGCACCATACGAGTGACCACCCACACCAACTCGTGATAGATCAAGTACACCCAACGAAGCACTATGATCTACAACGGCCTGGGCACTGGCAACCAACTGTTGTACATACGTATCATTGGGTTCCTGATCGCCTTCACCCACAATGGGCATGGAAGCATTATCCAATACAGCATACCCACGCATAACCCAATAAATAGGCCCGCCCCAACTTAAACGGGTAAAAGTATAAGGTGATCCTTTTATTTGTCCGGCCGCATCTGCTGATTTAAACTCCCTCGGATATGCCCAAACAAATCCTGGCAAAGGCCCGTCTTCTTTTTTGTAGCCTGGTGGTAGATACAAATCAGCTGTTAACTCTACGCCATCCGCGCGTTTGTATTTCAATACTTGTTTTTTTACATCTTTTATCTGTGGATAGGGATGTGGAAACGAAGTAAGCGCTGTTGCTTTAGTTGAGCCAATCGTGTGCAGATGGTAATTAGGGTTTTCAGTATTCGATTCCCGCGATGTAACAAATGTTCCTTTCTTCATATCAAGAAAATTGATGAAGGTTTCGTAATAAGGTGCGGTGCATTGCCATTGCCGGGTCTTCTTCTGAGAGTTCAAATCCATTTTATCCAGAAAGGGCATGTCGCCTGCTGGCGAAGCACCAGCCCCACTTAAATACACACTGTTGTCTTTGTTAATTAACATCACATTACGACCATATTGGTTAGGCGTTGTGATTGCAGTGCCCGGATCATTATAGCCGTCTTCAAAGTTGCGATCGAAAACAATTTTCTTTTGGCCCGTAACCGGATTCACCTGATAGACTCTCTCCTTGCGATCATTCACCCAGCGTTCGTACACCCAGGCTATATTGTCATTGCCCCAGGTTATTCGCGAAAAGCGCAATGGAAGACTCGCTAATTCTTTGGCAGATGATGTGAAAGGATAGTCCCAGGTAAAAACTTTATCCCGGATGTCAGCTTTCATCTTCGGATCGCCCCCATCCTGGGCATGAGCCCAGACAAGTGTGCTTGGTTTGTCGGATCGCCAATTGTGGTTACGTGGTTCTCGTTGTGTAGCATTGTTTCCCGTAGGAATATAATCCAGTAAAGGAATTCGTGTGATCTCTTTCACCAACTGTCCATTCAGATCAATTACGCTCACTACCGTGGGAAACAGGTAAGCGGGCACGAGATAAGAATAGGGTCGCTGAATAATTTCAGTCAGAATTAATTTCCCATCCGGAGAAGGATTGAATCCTGAATGAATTGCAGACGAGCTTAGTGTTTTTTCCTGACTACTCAGATTAATTAATACCAGATCTGATTGAGTATAGTAATCAAAGGCCGCTTCATCGTATGGATTTTTAAGTAAGTCCTGGTAGGTGCGTGATGGAGCTGTGCGGCCTAAGTTTTCTTCAATCACCGGGCCTGCTGGCACGCGGGATTTTTCCGGAAGCGGTTTTAAGTTTGCTGGTACCGCAGTAAATAGAATGCTTTGAGAATCGGACAGCCAGGTATAACCACCCATGGCTGTATTCACTTTTCTCTCAGTAAGCTTTGAAGCAGATAAAGTAGTTACATCAACAATCCAAAGTTCAATCTTGTCAGCATTGTTTTGAAGAAATGCAATCTTTTTGCTGTCTGGAGAAAAGGTGACACTGCTGGCAGTAAGAGGAGTAGGAAGATTTTTAATTTCCAGTTCCTGATTGTCACTCAATCGCTTTGCTTTAAGGCCAATAGTGTAATTACTTCGGCTGGGACCAAAATTTTCAGGATTGATGCGAAGACCGCCTATCCGCAATTCAGGTCTGGAAAGTTGTTCTATCGTGGGGAAATCCGAGCGCTCCAAGAGCAGCATCCATTGCTTATCTGGTGAGAAGGAAACAAAGGGAGTTAAAGGCGCTTCCAGTAGCTTTACAATTTCTTCAGGTGGCCGTTGGTAGGAAAGATTCTCCTGGCCGTACGAGATAGTTATCAGGAAGCATAAAAGTATGATGAGTATTTTTTTCATAGCGTTTAATTTGGTAAGGTAATTTACTCGTTTGAGCCGTACGATAACTTTATATTCTTCGAAGGTTTTAATTTTGTTGACGATTGGCTGAAATAAGTGGAAATCTTAGCCTAATTTTCGATTTCATTTCAAATATTATTCTTATGCAGGATTTGTTGATACTTACCCATTCCGTTTTGCGCTATTTTGTCCTCGGTTTTTTAGTGATTGTAATCGTTCGAGCCTTTTCAGGATGGCAAAAGAAAGCGGAGTATACCGCATTAGATGATAAAATGAGCTTGTGGCTTTTTATCCTTACTCATACACAGTTATTGTTTGGTCTCATTCTATATGCAACTAGTCCAAAAGTGATTTTCAGTGGATCTTCCATGAAGGACTCCCTTGACCGATACTGGTTGGTAGAACATATGAGTATGATGCTGATTGCCATTGTGCTTATTACCATGGCCCGGATCACAGCAAAAAAAATGTCTGAAGCAACCGCTAAGCATAAACGTCTTTTTATTTTTAATACGTTGGCTTTGATAATAGTAGTGGTAACCATTATTTTGATGACGAAAGCAGATCCATCGAGAAGCTTTTTCAGCTTGCCTATCTAGCGTTTAACAAAATCTGTTCATTGATTACTGCCTTTTTTGTAAGGCATAGGCGCTTTTTATCTAAGCCTGAAAGTACTAACTTTAAAACAAAATGTTTTTTGCATGAAACACATTCTTGTCTTTATTTTTTGTCTGGTGGCTTTTACAATCTCGGCTCAGGAAATCAGCCCTCGCTATGAGTTGGTAAAGATGAATGATAACATCAATACATTATATCATCAGGTATCACCTGTGATTTCGATGGATGGAACCAAGTTATATTACTTTGTCAGCAACCATCCTCAAAATACCTATGGCAAAGAAAACAGTCAGGATATTTGGGTTTCTACCTTGGATGAAAAAGGCACCTGGTCTGAGGGTAAGCGATTAGGTCCTCCATTAAATCAAAACAGGTACAATCAGGTTTTTAATGTTATGCCAGATGGCTCACTATTAGTCAGGGGTGGCCGTGCTAAAAATTCAAAAGGAATTTCGTTAGTAAGCCCTACGGGGGGCTGGACAGAGTTGAACATCCCCGGTTTTGCTGATATGGATAAGGGCATGTTTAATGGAGCAAGTATTTCTTCAGATGGCCAGCATCTTATCTTGTATTTCTCCGAAAAGCAAGGTGATAAGTTTAGTGACCTCTATCTCTCCAACCAGCAGGGAGGTCAATGGAGTAAGCCTGTTAAATTGAAGGTTAGTTCTCCGGCAGATGACTATAGCCCATTCGTATCACCGGATCAAAAAACAATTTACTTTTCCAGCGATCGCTATTCTAAAGAAAAAGTAGGAGGTACAGATATCTATAAAACAACCCGATTGGATGACACCTGGCTCAATTGGTCAGAGCCCGTGAATCTTGGCCGTTCCATCAACACACCTTCAGGTGATGCTTACTTTTCAATCGATACTCATGGCAATATTTTTACAGCACGCGCTGGAGCCCGGGTAGATGGTGGAAATTTTGATTTATTTATATTAAAGCCCCGTAATTTTAAAATTATTCTTACGGGTACAACTTTCAATGATAAGACGAAGCAACCCGTTCAATCCGCGATAGAACTAAAGATGAAGGATCAAAAGCCCGTAAATCTTAAAACAACCCTCAATGGTACTTTTGAAAGTAGAATTCCGGAGATCGAAGAATATACAGTAACAGCTGCTTCGGCAGGACTTCTCCCTTTTACACAATCCTACAAAGTTCCTAAGATTAACCGCGACACAACATTGCATGTGGATATATACCTGACTCCAATCGCTAAACAATTAGTATTGGCTGGTGATGTGATTGATAAAAAAACAGATCAGAAAGTAAAAAATGCGAAAGTGGATATTGCACTTAAAGCGGATAGAGCTACGCAATACTCTCTATCGACTACAGATGGCAAATACGAACAGAACATCTCAAGCCTGGGATGGTATTTATTCACTGCTTCTTCTGATGGATATTTAAATTCTACAGATAGTGTGCAAGTGGCCAGTCAGGATATTACCCCAGTAATCAAGAATCTGTATCTAACCCCCATTGAGGTAGGTCTGACGGTTCGGTTGAAGAATATTTATTTTGACTTCGATAAGACTACACTGAAATCAGAGTCGTTTGTAGAACTTGATAAGGTGGTTAATTTTTTAAAGAAAAACACGACAGTCTCCATTGAGATTTCAGGTCATACAGATAGCAAAGGCTCAGATACCTATAATGAGAATCTCTCTCAGGGACGGTCGCAGTCGGTGGTGGATTACCTGATCAGTCAGGGTATTGATTCCTCCCGGTTGGAAGCTCATGGGTATGGAGAATCTAAACCTATAGACTCAAACGAAACTGAAGCTGGCCGTGCTAACAACCGCAGGGTTGAATTTACAATCTTGAAAATTTAGTTAGTTGAACCGTTAAACTCTCTGTTGCAACTCTGGCAGAGGTATACACTTTTCTCTTCCATAAAAGGACTGAGAAAAATTGTTGAGAGAATTTTTTCTAATTGTCCATGTTGAATTTCTCTTAATATGACATGGGTTGATCCGCACGATGGACATTGCAATACTTCCTTTTCACTCGAATGCTCTTCCGTCAGTACCTCTTTCACTCGTTCATGATCTTTCTCAAAAATATGAAGCCGCACCCCGGTAAATAATTCATTGCGAAACGGGTATAGTCCACCAAAATTCTCATTGGAAAGAAAGCAAGGGATTCCATAAGCATCCAATTTGGTCTTTACCAGGTTGGCAGCCATAACCGTGTCATAGGAATCAAAAACAATGATTTTATCAGAAGAATCCGTCATAGAATACCTTAAGTAACAAATACTGAGGCAATGTCGCCCGCCCTCGGAAATATATTTTTAAACTATCTTGTAACATCTTAGTACCCTCACCGTCTTGCCTTTGAAACAATGAATCTCGAAACCTTTGAAAACCGGGTTCTGCCTACGAAAAACAAGCTTTTTCGGTTTGCTTTCAGGCTTCTGGGAAGTTCAGAAGAAGCGAAAGACATAGTGCAGGAAGTCCTGATCAAAGTGTGGAACGGTCGGGAGCAGATGGCCGAAGTGCAAAACATGGAAGCCTGGTGTATGCGCATCACCAAAAATCTCTCACTCGACCGCCTTCGCTCAAAACAGCGCAGGGCCACTGATCCAATCGAAGAAGGAATGGAGATTCGCAACGAAACGCTAACGCCTCATGAGAGGACAGAAATTCATGAGAACATGCAACGAATAACAGAGATGATAGCCGCGCTGCCAGAG
>DAOOCD010000191.1:0-7111 GCA_035408225.1 Cyclobacteriaceae bacterium
ATGTTTGTGTCCAATGTTTCGCACGAACTGAAAAACCCGTTGACCAACATTACATCTCAGTTAGAAGTTACCTTATTGAACGAGCGTACAAAAGAGGAGTATCGGGAAACCATTGAATCCGTTTTAGATGACATTAAGGGGTTGAATCATTTATCAAACAGTTTGCTGGATTTAGCACGACTTACCCGTGAGTCAGATTCTTTTACGATGTCCCAGGTTAGATTAGATGAGATACTTTGGGAAACCCGGGAAAGTGTAGCTGCCATCGATTTAAATTATAAGGTGGAAATTGAAATTTTGGATATGCCGGAAGACGAAAAGCTCCTTTATGTAAATGGGAATCCATATCTGCTTAAAACAGCATTTCAGAATATCATTGAGAATGCCTGCAAGTTTTCAACGGATGGAAAGGCCAGGGTAAGCCTTTCTTGCCAAAAAGATGATTTAATTGTAAGGGTTACAGATCGTGGACCGGGGATAGAAGAAAAGGACCTTGAGAATGTATTTCAGCCATTTTTTAGAACGGATGCAACTTCAAAAGTGCGAGGGTATGGGGTTGGGCTTCCGCTTTGCCAGCGAATTATTTCAATCCACAAAGGAAAAATCAGTATAGAATCAGTTCCGGGGGCTGGAACAGCTGTTATTGTTGTTTTAAAGCCTGCCCTGGGTTTCTAATCGCTTTCTAATGATTTTTAGGTATAACCATTAACCTACCCGGCTACATTTGTTACATAGTTTTTTTCAAGGTTGTTTGAGTTTAGAATTTAGTTTACAGGTTTGGAGGAGGAGATAATTGCTAATCAAACGTAAGCCAACTAATGATTAAATCTCTTCTGAAGAAATGGGGCCCACGGGCCCCATTTTTTTTATGGGTTCACTGTTTCTACCCGGAGACCGACTGCTAAAATCCCTGCTAATGTATCTTGCCGGTTAAATTGATCTAGCCTAAAGTGATAAGTTCCCTCTGTTTTAAAGGATTGGTTTTCAATCAACAAAAATTGATTGTCTAATACATCGCCCAGGCCACTTCTGCCCAAGGGCCTTCCGGTTTTTTGATCGAAGAGAAAATTTGAAGCTAAATTTTTTGCAAGTTCTGTTCCTGTGGAATCAGTTAAGGAGTACTGAACAAAGATTCGGGCATAAGGATACCCCAAAGAGTTACGCACATTGTAATACAAATTGTATTTTTTTGAAATGTCTTTTATTTGAAATTCAAAGACGGCAGGATCATTCACTTTCCATGTTCTGTCACTGAATTCTTTGTAATCTTCAAAGACACGATTCGAATCACATCCCGCTAAAAATAGCAGCGTGAAGAAAAAAAAGAAAATGTACTTCATTCTTTCTTAGGACCTTTAGGATTGTTGCGGGGTTGTGGATTTCTATTTTGCTGATTCGGGTTATTCCTGTTATCGCGGCCGCGATTTTTATTTTTCTTTTTTCTGTTTTTCGATTTGTCCTGAAACTTTCTATCCAGGTTCTCTAAATCGCTATTGAGTTTGGCTAGCGGAATTTTAGCTTCCTCCTGATTTATTTCCAGGCTGGCTGGTTTTTTGCCCTCCCTGTTCATTTCAAGTATTTCATTCACCCGATCAATGTTGAGTGGAAACCAGTTATTATCTTCTTTATAGCCAAACCACATAATCCTTCTGAAGATATCCGTCTTCTGTAGCCTGGCTTCGCCACGTTCTGTTAACAAGGGAGTCTCTACTTCCGGTATTCCCTTCAACGCCTCCATATAGGTTTCTAATTCGTAGTTCAGGCAACACTTAAGTCGTCCGCATTGACCAGAAAGTTTACTGGGATTTAGCGATAGATTCTGATAGCGTGCAGCACTGGTGGCAACATTTTTAAAATCGCTCAGCCAGGTAGAACAGCAAAGTTCGCGACCACAAACTCCAATACCACCAATACGTCCAGCCTCTTGCCTTAAACTGATCTGACGCATCTCTACTCTTACTTTAAATTCGGAGGCCAGTAGTTTTATTAATTCGCGAAAATCTACTCGATCTTCTGCTGAATAGAAGAATGTAGCTTTGGTGTTATCGGCCTGGTATTCCACATCTGAAAGTTTCATTGCCAGTTTTAACTGGTGAATGATTTCGCGGGTACGGTAGAGTGTCGGGAGATCGCGTTTCTTTATCTCTTCAAATTTTTCAAGGTCTTTTTGATTTGCTAGCCGGTAGATTTTTCTGATCTCATCATCATTGGCTACTTTCTTCTTCTGCATCTGAAGCCGTACCAGTTCACCCTGTAACGAAACATGACCTAAATGATGACCGGTTGAAGCCTCCACAATAATGGCATCACCCGTGGTTAACGAAAGATTCTCGGTGTTGCGATAAAAATCCTTGCGTCCGTTTTTAAACCGTACTTCAACAATTGAAAAACGGTCCTTTACCGGCATATCCATATTGGAAAGCCAGTCGAACACATTCATTTTGTTACACCCACCTGTGTTACAAGCCCCGTTATTATTGCAGCCAGATACTTTGCCATCCGTTTTTGTTCCACAGGCACATCCCATCGCGTATTATTAGTCGGTTTAAACCTTAAAGTTATGTGGTTAGTAGTGTATTGACAAACGGACTGATTTTCAATTCCTTAGCATGCTTTCAACCTTAGCAAGATCCTGACTGATGTCTTTTCTGAAATAGACACCTTCCCAGCGAATTTGAGATACAGTAGCATAAGCATTTTCAGAGGCTTCCATCAAAGACTTTCCTTTTCCGGTAACAGCCAAAACACGCCCGCCATTTGTTACGATCTGATGGTCTTTCTGAAGGGTACCTGCATGAAAGATCAGGGATTTCCCGGACTCAGAAAGCCCGGTGATAGACTTGCCCTTTTCGAACTGATCTGGATAACCTCCGGAGGCCATCACTACAGTAACGGCATAGTCGGAAGCAATGGCAATATTCTTATCTCTTAATCCCCCCTGAGCACACGCAACTAATAATTCAACTAAATCGCTTTCAATGCGCGTTAGTACTGCCTCCGTTTCCGGATCGCCCATGCGTGCATTATATTCAATCACAAAAGGTTCCCCCTTCACATTCATCAGCCCAATGAAAATAAATCCTTTATAAGAAATGCCCTCTTTCATTAATCCTATAACTGTGGGTTTAATCACCCGGTCTTCAACTTTTTTCATAAAGGCAGCATCGGCAAAGGCTACTGGAGATACTGCCCCCATACCACCCGTATTGGGCCCGGTGTCACCATCACCAATACGCTTATAGTCTTTTGCCTCTGGTAAAATCACATAACTCTCGCCATCGGTTAATACAAAGACGGATAGCTCGATGCCATCGAGGAATTCCTCAACCAAAACTTTTGAACTTGCCTCGCCAAACTTTTTGTCCTCCAACATTTCTCTGATTGCTCCTTTGGCTTCTTCCACTGTGTCCGTGATAATCACTCCTTTGCCGGCAGCGAGTCCATCGGCTTTAAGTACGATGGGGGGCTTGCATGAATCCAGGTAATGAACGGCCTCCTTACTTTCATGTGCGAGGAACGTGCGGGCTTTGGCAGTAGGAACCCCGTTGCGCACCATAAACTGTTTTGAGAAATCTTTGCTTCCTTCAAGTTGTGCACCTTCTTTGCCAGGACCAACCAAACCGATTGCCCTTAACGTTTCATTATTCTCAAAGTAGTCGCGAATGCCCTTAACAAGTGGCCCTTCAGGACCTACTATCACTAAATTGATATTCTTAGTAAGACAAAATTTTCCGAGAGCTTCAAAATCGTCTACTGCTATTGGTACATTTTCGCCAACCAACCCGGTGCCGGCATTTCCCGGTGCTATAAAAAGATTCTTGCATAAGTTGCTTTGACGGATTTTCCAGGCGAAGGCGTGTTCACGACCACCATTTCCAATTACAAGTATATTCATTGCGATATCCAAAGAGCCAAAGATACTATTAGACCCAATAATTCACTAAACTCGGTTAGCAAGTTATTGGGCCTTTAGAAAGTACTCTCAGTAGACGATTTCTGAAACCAGAATTAGTTTGCGTATTCGCTCAAAAATTTGACACGCATCAGCCGGAGATTATCCTCTGTAAAATCTGAATCTTCATCCTTCAGGGCATCCACGGCATCTTCAATACTATCCGTTTCTGATTCTAAAAAATAATCGTAGATCTGTTGCTGCTTATCTTCATCAAGTACCGAATCGATGTAATAGTCCAAATTGAGTTTGGTGCCTGAGTAACAGATATTTTCGATTTCGGTTAGAAGTTCATCAAAGGTTATGCTCTTGGAATCGGCAATCTCATCTAGTTCAACTTTTCTATCAATTTGCTGAATAATGAAGATTTTGATTTTGGATTTGTTAACAGATGATTTAACTACAATATCGGAAGCAGTCTCGATCTCGTTTTCATCCACATACGTTTGGATAAGGTCCAAAAATTCTTTTCCGAATTTATTAACCTTGCCCATTCCCACACCATTGACAGAAGCCAGTTCGTCTTTGGTAGTCGGGTAGGTAGTAGCCATTTCTTCTAAGGATGGATCCTGGAAGATTACATAAGGGGGTAGATCTTTCTCTTTGGCTACTTTCTTACGAAGCGTTTTTAGCATTTCGAAGAGTTTCTCATCGTACGATTTCGAGTTAATAACAACTCGCTCTGATGATTCTTCGTCTTCTACATCGCTTGTGAAGTCGTGGTCGCGGGCCAGTTCAATGGCATGCGGTTTCTTCAGAAAGTCAAATCCCTTTTTCGAGATTTTTAAAACGCCAATGTTATCAATGTCTTTTTCAAGGTATTGGTAAATGAGGGCCTGACGGATAACTGACTTCCAAAAATCAGGATCCTGCTGATCACCTTTTCCGTAAATTGGTAAGTCAAAATGACCATAGCTCTTTACATACTCATCTTCAGTGCCGCGAATCACATTAACTAAATGAGTTAAATTGAAACGCTCGTTAGTTTGTTTTGCTGCTTCCAGTACAATTTTTACAAACTCAGTTCCGTCAAAACGTTCGCGAGGATGTACACAGTTGTCACAAGAACCGCAGTTATCTTCTTTATACTCTTCACCGAAATAATGCAATAATTGTTTCCGTCTGCATACAGGTGACTCTGCATAGAATTCCATTTCCTGCAATAGTACCCTGGCATTTTCCCGCTCTTGTACGGCTTTGTCTTTATTAAATTTCTCGAGCTTGGAAAGATCGTTGTGGCTGTAGAACATCAGACATCTTCCTTCTAGACCATCGCGTCCGCCTCTTCCTGTTTCCTGATAA
Organism: Cyclobacteriaceae bacterium; assembly: GCA_035408225.1. GTDB lineage: Bacteria > Bacteroidota > Bacteroidia > Cytophagales > Cyclobacteriaceae > ELB16-189. Next base: position 5,255 of record DAOOCD010000191.1, read on the forward strand.
TAGCCTTCGAGGGATTTGGGCACATCGTAATGAACAACAAACCGTACATCGGGTTTGTCAATACCCATACCAAAAGCAATGGTTGCAACTATGATGTCTACTTCTTCATTCAGGAAGTCATCCTGATTTTTCATTCTAACATCTGGATCCAATCCTGCATGGTACGGAGCAGCTTTGAATCCATTGACGTTTATCAATTGAGCAATCTCTTCTACTTTTTTTCTACTAAGACAATAAATAATGCCTGACTTTCCTTTATGCTCCTTTAAAAAACGGATGAGTTGTTTCTTCGTCTCTTTCTTAGGCCGGACTTCATAGTACAGATTCTTACGATTGAAAGAAGAGATGAATACATCGGCTTCTTCCATTTGAAGGTTCTTCTGAATATCTATCTGAACTTTAGGGGTAGCAGTAGCGGTAAGCGCAATCACATTCATGTCACCCAGTTGTGCAATCATGGTTTTTATCTTCCTGTATTCAGGACGAAAATCATGACCCCATTCAGAAATACAGTGAGCCTCGTCAATAGCCACAAAAGATACTTTTACCTTTTGAAGAAATTCTATATTCTCTTCTTTGTTGAGTGATTCGGGTGCCACATAGAGGAGCTTGACCGCTCCGGTAACACATTCCTTTTTTAATCGGGTTATTTCACCCTTACTGAGTGTTGAATTAAGAAACCGGGCATTGATTCCATAGGCATTCAATTGATCGACCTGATTTTTCATCAACGCAATAAGCGGTGAAATGACAATCGCCAGGCCATCTTTGATCATAGCGGGCAATTGATAACACAATGACTTGCCTGCCCCTGTGGGCATAATCACAAATGTATTTTTGCCGCTTAATATGTTTCTAATTACGACTTCCTGGTTTCCCCGGAATTGGCTATAACCGAATATTTCCTTGAGTTTTACCTTCAATTCATCTTTCTCTTCTGCCACTACCATGATATCAACTAATAAAATTTTGAATTACCTATCTTTGTCTCTTTCTTTAACCTCACAAGGCATTGAATATAGCAAAAAATATTAAACAAATCGCCAAGGATGCACTATTAAATGAGGCCCGGGCGGTTGAAAATCTCATCAATTATATCGACAACGATTTCGAGGCTTGTGTAAGGGAAATACTCCAATCCAAGGGACGCGTGGTGATCACCGGCATCGGTAAAAGCGCCATCATTGCCAATAAAATTGTTGCCACGATGAATTCTACCGGCACACCTGCACTTTTTATGCATGCGGCTGATGCAATTCATGGGGACTTAGGAATGATTCAGGAACAGGACATTGTTATATGTCTTTCCAAAAGTGGAAATACTCCTGAAATCAAAGTATTAGTTCCCCTTTTAAAACGCAGAGGCTCCAAACTTGTTGCTCTGGTAAGCAACAAGAATTCTTACCTGGCCGAACATGCCGACTTTGTTCTTAATGCGACCATTGCCGAGGAAGCGTGCCCCAACAATCTTGCTCCGACCACAAGTACTACGGCACATTTAGCAATGGGTGATGCGTTGGCTATTTGCCTTTTGGAGCTACGAAATTTTTCAAGTGAAGATTTTGCGAAATATCATCCTGGTGGGGCCTTAGGCAAACAGCTCTATTTAAAAGTGGAGGACGTGTTTTCAAATAATCAGGTACCCTTAGTCACCGCTAATACAGCGCTGAAGGATGTTATTCTTGAAATTTCTTCTAAGCGATTAGGTGCTACTGCAGTAGTTGATGAAGCGAAGAACCTGCTTGGAATTATTACAGACGGTGATCTTAGGCGAATGCTGCAGAAAGAAAGTAATATTGCAAAAATTACGGCTAAATGTCTCAACGGACTCCAAGAAATCTTTTGAAATTTTATCTT
>DAOOCD010000192.1:0-7079 GCA_035408225.1 Cyclobacteriaceae bacterium
CAAACTAAATGACTATCTCGATGCCGTTTCTTTAATTAATGGTGTCCGATTTGTATCGGACGGTGAGTCCAGGGTGTATGATAGTTTGCTCCAGACCAAACCAGACTTCACAATCCTGGTTACCGATATTGCCAATCGCACGTATCAATTGGAGGTGTTTCCACCAGCAGTAGGGGAGGAAGCCATTCTGGGTAGGCTCAACCGCGAATCTCCGGTAGTTTTCAACCGTAAGGAAATAGCGTTAATCTCCCGGAAACGGAGCTATTTTGTAAGATAATCGCCTCCTTTACTTCCATTTTTCAGATTGGTTTTTCTTTATAACTTTACCGCCCTATACAACCACAAACCACTGATTTACAATGAAGTTTATAGTTAACTCAAGCTATCTGCTCAAGCAGCTTTCCAATATCAACGGGGTAATTACCACCAACCCGGTTGTTCCTATTCTAGAAAACTTTCTTTTTGAAATTGATAAAAGTAATCTAACGGTAACAGCCTCAGATCTTCAAACTTCCATGATCACTGAGATTACGGTAGAATCAAAAGAGAAGGGCAACATCGCTGTGCCAGCGCGTATTTTATTAGATACATTGAAGAACCTGCCCGACCAGCCGGTTACGTTTTCAATTGATGAGTCGACCTATAGCATTGAAATCAGTTCTGACAATGGTCGTTATAAATTGGCAGGAGAAAATGCTACAGACTTTCCAAAAGTTCCGGCTGTCTCCAACGACTTCTCGGCTACAATTTCCTCCGAAGTATTAGCCCGTGCTATCAACAATACCATCTTTGCCACCAGCAATGATGAGTTACGCCCGGCTATGACAGGAGTGTATGTTAACCTGGGTGAGAAGAATACAACCTTTGTTGCTACGGATGGTCACCGCCTGGTACGCTATCGCAGAACGGATATTAAATCAGATAATGGCAACTCGATTATTATTCCGCGCAAGGCCCTCAATTTGTTGAAGGCCACCTTGCCGGCTGAGAATACTGATGTGAGCATTGATTTTAACATGTCTAATGCGTTCTTCAAGTTCGGAAACATTCGCATGATTTGCCGCTTGATTGATGAGCGTTTCCCGGATTATGAAAATGTAATTCCTTCACAAAACCCGATCAAGATGACGATCAGTCGCACAGATCTATTGGGTTCATTGAAACGGATCTCCATCTATGCAAATAAGACCACCCATCAGGTGCGGTTGAAGATTACTGGAAGCGAGCTTCAGGTCTCTGCAGAAGATCTGGACTTCTCCAACGAAGCGAATGAGAGGCTTTCCTGCGAGCACGAAGGAGAGGATATCGAAATTGGATTTAATGCGAAGTTCTTAATTGAAATGCTGACCAACCTCGACACAGATCAGATTAAACTTAATATGTCGGCCTCCAACAAGGCCGGTGTGATATTCCCAGCTGAAAAAGAAAAAGGTGAAGATATTTTAATGCTGGTGATGCCTGTGATGCTAAACCAGTATGTATAAAAATTTACTACGTAAGCCAAAGAGGGCCATGCTGTTTTGCATGGCTTTTTTATTGGCTCTAAAGTAAGAGGCCTTCCCATGTGGGAAGGCCTCTGTATTATTTGCGATCAGAATTAACTGGTTACTTAAGATCTGAAAAATCGAAGGACGTTTCAAGAAACTTCGTTGTGAATTTTCCGGAGCGGAAGATAGCATTATCCATCAGCTTCAGGTGGAATGGGATTGTTGTCTTTACACCTTCAATAATAAATTCGCTCAAAGCACGCTTCATGCGGGTAATAACTTCCTCACGGGACTGACCAGTTACGATCAGTTTACCAATCATTGAATCATAATTTGACGGAATGGTATAGCCAGCATACACGTGACTATCTACACGCACGCCATGGCCCCCTGGTTTGTGCAGGTTGATGATTTTTCCTGGGGATGGACGAAATCCATTGGCTGGATCTTCCGCATTGATGCGGCATTCCATAGCAAATAAATTAGGGTAGTAGTTGGTTCCTGAAATAGGTACCCCTGCAGCTACTTTTATTTGTTCTTTAATAAGATCGTAGTTGGTCACCTCTTCGGTAATCGGGTGCTCCACCTGAATCCGGGTATTCATTTCCATGAAGTAAAAATCTCCATGCTTGTCAACCAAAAACTCAATAGTGCCCGCGCCTTCATAATTAATAGCCTTTGCTCCTTTAATAGCAGCTTCGCCCATGCGTTCGCGCAATTCCTGGCTAACTACGGGTGAGGGAGTCTCTTCAACTAATTTCTGGTGTCTGCGCTGAATAGAACAATCGCGTTCAGACAAATGGCAGACTTTACCATATTGATCACCTACAACCTGGATTTCAATGTGCCTGGGTTCTTCAACAAATTTCTCAAGATACAGACCATCGTTGCCAAAGGATGCCCCGGCTTCGCGCTTGGCATCGTCCCAGGCTTTTTTAAATTCAGATTCATCATTGATGATGCGCATACCCTTACCACCACCACCCGCAGTTGCTTTCACAATAACCGGGTATTTAATTTCTTTGGCTAGTTGTATGCCTTGCTCCATCGAGTCCAGCAAACCATCCGAACCTGGAATACAGGGCACTCCGGCTTTCTTCATGGTATCTTTTGCGGTTGCCTTATCACCCATCAATCGAATCATTTCGGGTGTAGGGCCAATGAACTTTATACCGTACTCATGACAAACAGAAGAGAACTCAGCATTTTCAGAAAGGAAACCATAGCCCGGATGAATAGCATCGGCATTCGTGATTTCGGCTGCAGAAATAATGCGTGGAATATTCAGGTAAGATTCTTTGCTGGGGGGTGCTCCAATGCACACAGCTTCATCAGCAAAGCGTACATGTAAGCTTTCGCGATCGGCTGTTGAGTATACTGCAACCGTTTTGATGTCCATCTCTTTACACGTGCGTATAACACGCAATGCGATTTCACCCCGGTTAGCTATTAATATCTTTTTAAACATAGAATTAATTCAAGGTTAAAATTAAAATTCAAAGATTCAGATCTACCGATATTGAATTTTGAATCTTGAATTGTGAATAAACTTAATCAGGCTCAACAACAAAGAGAACCTGATCATATTCAACGGGTGATGAATTTTCAACCATGGCTTTCACAATGGTACCAGAAACTTCAGATTCAATTTCATTGAAAAGTTTCATCGCTTCAATAATACACACCGTTTGACCTTTGGTAATCTTATCACCTACGGAAGCAAAGGCAGGTGAGTCTGGATTAGCAGACCGGTAGAAGGTCCCAATCATGGGAGACTTAATTTCAACCGTATTTTTAGCAGTAGTTACCGGCTTTTCAGTTTTTGCTGGAGTGGCAGCAACAGGAAGTGCAACGGGTGCTGCTGCAACAGGGGCAGCCATTACCGGTGCAGAAGATTTGAGTACTTTCTGATCAGGTTCACGCTTTACATGAAGTTTTAATTCTTTGGTTTCAATATCCACTTCATTCAGGCCCGATTGAGCAATGAAGTCGATAAGGTCTCTGATTTCAGAAGTTTTCATTTCAGATTGTGTTTTGGGTTCACTACTTCCGCTTTGTGCGGATGTTTTTCCATTTTCTTTAGATGGAGTATTTTTTTTAGCCATGAGATTTACTTTACGCGTTCAACGTATTCACCAGTACCGGTTTTGATTTTGATATTATCACCAGTATTAACAAAAAGAGGCACCCGAATCTCAGCACCAGTTTCAATAGTTGCCGCCTTTAACGTGCGGGTAGCAGTATCGCCTTGAACACCGGGTTCAGTATATGTAACATTTACAACAACATGAGCTGGTGCTTCTGCTGTAATGGGGTTTGTTCCATTTTCAAATGCAATAATAAGTGTAACTCCTTCTTTGATGTAATTAACGGAGTCTCCTAATAGTAATTTATCCAGATAAATTTGTTCGAACGTGTCGTTGTCCATGCACACCAGGCTGTCACCATCCTGATACAGGTATTGATACTCTTTTGTCTCAACGCGAAGTTGATCGACAGAATCGCCAGGGCGAAAACGGTTCTCAACAATTTTGCCCGTTCTTACACTTCTCATTTTTACCTGATAGAAGGCGCGCAGGTTGCCAGGTGTGCGGTGTTGCAATTCTTCAATTTGCACTACCTCGCCATTGTAGCGAATGAAATTACCTTTACTCAGGTCAGAAACAGTTGCCATAAAAAATCAGACTTTAATTTACAAATGAATTGAATAATTACAATTTAATACTGCCAGCAGAGGCTTGTTACTTGCTGTCGTAAGCCCATTTTACATAAACGGCACCCCAGGTAAATCCTCCTCCAAAGGCTGCCATTAAAAGGTTATCTCCTTTTTTAAGTTTCTTCTCAAAATCCCAAAGTAACAAGGGTATAGTTCCTGCAGTAGTGTTTCCATACCGCTCAATATTCATCATTACTTTCTCTTCGCTAATGCCAACACGGCTGGCTGTAGCATCAATGATTCTCTTATTTGCCTGATGCGGCAATAACCAGTCAATGGTCTCTGCGGTTAGATTATTTCTTTCAGCAACCTGCGCAGCAATATCCGCCATGTTGGTAACCGCAAACTTATATACAGCGGCCCCTTCCTGGTACACGAAATGCTGATGGGCGTCTACACTTTCGTGTGAAGCTGGCATCCGGCTTCCTCCTGCTTTCATATGAAGATATTGTTCACCAGACCCATCACTTTTAAGCATCCAGTCCATAACTCCAACTTCTTCTGTAGTTGGTTCCAACAGTACACAGCCTGCACCATCTCCAAAAATGATACACGTAGTGCGATCTGTGTAATCTACAATGGCAGACATTTTATCGCCACCTACCACGACTACTTTCTTATACACACCGGATTGAATAAAGGCCGCACCGGTTGATAGGGCATATAGAAATCCGGAACAAGCGGCACCCATATCAAAACTAAATGCATTCGTAGCACCTACAGCAGAAGCCACAATATTGGCTGTAGCTGGAAAGGTCATGTCAGGGGTAACCGTTGCAAAAATGATGAGGTCAATTTCCTTCGGATCAATTTTAGTTTTGGCGAGCATTTCTTTGATCGCTGCAATGCCCATTACACTTACTCCTTGATTTTCTCCTTTAAGAATTCTTCTTTCTTTAATACCTGTGCGTGAAGTGATCCACTCATCATTGGTTTCCACCATCTTTTCGAGTTCCTTGTTGGTAAGAATGTAGTCAGGAACATAACCTCCTACACCTGTAATAGCCGCTCGTAATTTATTCATACTTGGTTTTGGCATTCTGATTTGCCATGCGCGTTAAAAAAACAAATGCCCGATTGAATTTTCAACCGGGCTTTAAATTGTGCGTACGTCAACCGATCTGTTTGTCATGATGACAAGCAAAGCAAGAACTAATCTTTTGCTTAAGAAGTACAATCATGGCGTATTAGGCCAGTACCTCCTTCTCCATCACCACGTTGCCTTTGTAAAATAACTTTCCTTCGTGCCAGAAAGCGCGGTGTGGCAAGTGGTTTTCACCCGTAGTAGGACACACTGCCATTTGCTTGGCAGTAGCCTTATAATGGGTTCTTCTTTTATCTCTGCGGGTTTTCGAGGTTTTTCGTTTCGGATTTGGCATAACCTATTCTTATTTATTTTAACTTTTTCAATTTTTCCCACCGTGGGTCTACAGGCTCACTTTCCTCCTCTTCAGAAGTACGGTAAACTATTTTAACGTCACTTTCATCGTCCTCTTCTTCAGCCTTATATCTGGGATGAAGTTTTTTGATTGGGATTGATAATGCAATGAACTCATAAATAAATTGCCCCAGATCAAGGCTATCCTGATCGCGGGTGATTATTACAATTTCATCACTGATTTCCTGAGCTTCCTCACCATATTTAAATACCACCTTCCTGTTCTCTTCGATCGGATAATCGAAAGGCTCCAGAGAACGGTCGCACTCTAAGTGGGCTTTACCGGAAATCTTAAAATCAACCTCAATGAACGTTTCCTTTTTGTCGAGAACTATATGAACGTCAAAATCCCCACCGGAAACAACCTCTTTTCCATACTTTTCGAAAAAACCATCTTTCAGCTTAAAATCAAAAAGATGGGCTTTTTTACTCAGCCCGATGATATTAACGTCAAATTCTCTCAACCCTAAGGGTTTTAAAATGAGCGGGCAAATTTATCAGTATTTATTGGATTTATGGGCCTGGATGTGAGGATTTTTGAACTCTTTAAGAATTTGGTGGAAAAAGAGCCGTTTCTCTACCAATATTCAGTAAAGGCTATGGATTTTAGCTCTGTGGCTGGCTTTTTACCTAAATTCTCAACCAAATAATCGACCACGTTTTTCTTAAAGCCCAGTTTGATGGCTATGCTTTTGGTAAAAATAACCTCACTTTCAAATACCTTCTGGTCGGCAAAAATCAGTTCTATGCAGTCCATTAAATAGTCGAATTTCTGGTCGTTTGAAAGTGCACCTAGCGTGTCAATTGGTTCTGGGTTACGAATCAATTGATTTACTTCGTCTTCAGGAAACTTTCGATCCAGGGCAATTTTCAGAATCATTTCCCGCTCGGCCTTGGCAAAATGCTTATCAGCTTCGGCCAGTTGAATAAGTATATTAAGCTTCTTTTTGGTAACTATATCCATCAAATTCCTATCAGTTCATCAAATCTAATACTAATTGACCGTTTATAGGGCTCGATATCACGAGAAGTTATAAAACCATGTAAGGTTCTTTATTTTTCTACCAATTGTGTTCTTCTATTCTTGATAATGTCACAGGCAACATACATGGCTTGCCTCATTGATCCTTCACTTGCCAGATTTTTTCCGGCCAGGTCATAGGCAGTTCCGTGATCGGGTGAGGTGCGAACATAAGGCAGGCCAGCGGTGTAGTTAATGCCCGATTCGAAGGAAAGGGTTTTGAAAGCGACCAGGCCCTGATCGTGATACATGGCTACTATCCCATCATATTTTGAATGCTGCCCCGAAGCAAAAAATCCATCAGCAGGGAAAGGGCCGAAGATCAACTTCCCTTTTGATTTCAGATCCTGAATGACCGGTTTGATTACATCTATTTCTTCATTACCCAACAAGCCTTCATCTCCGGCATGTGGATTC
>DAOOCD010000193.1:0-7071 GCA_035408225.1 Cyclobacteriaceae bacterium
GTTTTATATTCGGTGATCAGCAGCGCATCTTCAATTTGTAACTGGTACCGGTGCTCAATGTCAAATAGATCTTCGCGGTTTGAAAACTCGTCAACAAAGTTCCACCCAAGCGCATCATCGCTGCGGCCATTGTTGCCAATGCCAATCATGAGAATTCTGCTATCCGTTTTTAATTCGCTCATCGATCAGTTCACCTTTGTGATTTATTAATTCCACCCGTAAAGGCATCTGTCCCAACGCTTGGGTAGCACAGCTTAAACAAGGATCATAGGCACGAATCGCGACTTCCACCTGGTTGAGCATGCCATCGGTAATGGTTCCTTTCTGACTGATCACATTGTTGGCCACCCAACGCACAGCCTGGTTCATTGCTTCGTTGTTATGCGTGGTTGATACAATCAGGTTGCAGCGTGTTATCATTCCCTTCTCATCCACCTGATAGTGGTGAGTAAGTGTGCCGCGCGGGGCTTCAATAATTCCAATTCCCTCTAATCTCGGTTTGCCTTCGCGTACTAAGTCAGAGCTCATAATCTCATCATCATGCAGCAAGTCTCTCATCATCTCGGCACAGTGGAGTATTTCAATCAACCGGGCCCAGTGTGAGTAGAGTGTACTGTTATTTACTTTCTTTCCGGTGAAAGCAATGAATGCCTGCCGCTCGTTTTCAGCCAGTGGTGTGGGGATTGCATTGCAGATATTAATCCGCGCCAGCGGCCCAACCCGGTTCCAGCCTTTTTCGCGACCCACTTCTTTCAGGTATGGAAACTTCATGTACGACCAGCGTTCCACGCCTTCCAAAAAGTATTTCTGATATTCATTGGTCGATACATCAGGCAACGTAATTTTTCCTTCACTATCAATGGCTCTTAACTTGCCATGATACAATTCCATATTGCCCAAATCATCTACCATGCCTAAATGTCCTGACGGGAAGGTGGCAAACGTATCCATCAAGTTTCTGTTCTTCTCATGATAGCCTTTGATGAATTCAATGATCTCCTGCGACCATTCAATCATCGTGTTGATGTTTGGAATATCCTTTCCATTCAGGAAATATTCGCGTTCCTTAGGATCGAAGGTATTGTGCATGCCCCCGGGCACAGCAGCAACACCGTGGATTTTCTTACCGGCAATTGCCTGAATAATTTCCTGACCAAACTTTCGCATCAGGATACCTTTCTTGGCCAGTTCTTTATTTTCGATCGCTACTGCGAATACATTTCTCTTCTCTACAGGCGCATCCACTCCAAATAGTAAGTCTGGAGAAGCGAGATAGAAGAAGTGTAGTGCATGTGATTGGAAGATCTGACCGTAGTGCATCAGCTTTCTCAATTTAAATGCAGCTGGTGATAAGTCTTCAGCATCAACACCTACCAATTGGTCGATTGCCTTTGCAGCTGCGAGGTGGTGGCTCACGGGACATATTCCGCATAAGCGTTGTACCAATACAGGTGCTTCCCAATAGGGGTGGCCCTGGATAAATCGCTCAAATCCACGGAACTCAACAATGTGAAAAAATGAATCTTCCACTTTGCCGTATTCATCGAGGTGTATGGTTACTCGTCCGTGCCCCTCCACGCGGGTTACCGGATCGATGGTGATTTTCTTTTTCATAGTTCTTGTTTTGATGTGACTAAGGATGATCTAAAAAGTCAATCTGTCATCGTCCCGATGCATCGGGGCGATCCAGTTAAGTGCGCATACAACGGGATTCCGGGTCAGGCCCGGAATGACACTTCGATTGAACTTTGACTTTTTAGTCATCCTTAGATTAATCTTATTAGTCATATTTAAATTCTGAATACAGCAACGAATAATCTTCACCCCACAATAAACTCTTTACTACTTTCCAGATATGGTTAGGCGAAGGCGGACAACCAGGAATTGTATAATCCACTTTTACAATTTCATTGCATCCATAAACCCGATCCAGAATTTTTGGTAAGTCTTCGTGGTAGGGTACAGTGTTTTCACCCTTTTCGCTGGTAACGCTATTCAGATATGCCTCCTCTAAACACTCTCCTAATGGAATTGTGTTTCTCATAGCAGGCAATCCACCCCAAATGGCACACTCACCCATTACCACGAGTATATCGCACATCTCTCTGAATTTTTTCAGCGTTTCAATATTTTCTGTATTGCAACACCCACCTTCCACAATACCCAAATGACAGCGTTGCGTAAATGTTTTAATATCTGTCAGTGGTGATTTGTTAAAGGAAACCAATTCAGCGATATCAAGTATATCTGTATCTATATCCAGCATCGACATGTGGCAACCAAAACATCCGGCTAACGAAACGGTCGCGATTGTTTTCTTTTCAAAGTTGGCCACTTTGGGTTTATCGGTGATTGTGTGCCGGTAATGCGTTTGAGAAGATTCCATATCAAAGGCGCGGTCTCCGAAGGGTTTCGATAAACTTTTTCCTCGCACAATAATTGCCCCGGTAGGGCACATCTTCATCGCCTTTTCAGCTTCGCTTTCAGAAAGTTTTGCTTCCTGTTCGTAGTCAATCCCCACCTGGGTTTCGTTGCCACGATTGATATACATAAACACGCGCTTGCCATCGGAAGTAAAAACTTCCTCCACACATCTTCGGCATTTGATGCAACGATTGTGTTCCATCACCATGCGCTTGGGCTGATAGTCGATTAACCGATCCTTAAAGAGGTGCGGGAAACGCGTAGTTGAAATTCCCAACTCATAGCCCATGTGCTGCAAGTCGCAGTTACCACTTTTCTCGCAAGCCGGACAAAAATGATTTCCTTCTGCAAACATCATTTCCACCAGCGCTTTTCGCATATCAATCATCTCAGGAGTATTTACCTCCACTTTCAATCCTTCCTTAATGCTTTCGGTGCAGGCTGGATTATATCGTCCATTTATTTTACACGTACATGTGCGGCAGGTGCCAAGGGGTGGATCGATATGCTTGAAGTAACAAAGCGAGGGAATGAAGACTCCATTTTCTTTGGCAGCATCCACGAGGTTACTGCCTTCCTCGGCTTCATATTTTTTCCCGTCAATCCAAAAGGTGCAGAGTGCCATGAGCTTTTAAGGTTTATAGTGTTCGTATTCTTCAACCGCGGTAGAATGATCAAATTTCCGATAGGTGCTATTGTCGGTGGCTGAAAAGCGGGCTTTGAAATAGTCATCAAATTTTTCAAGAGATTGGATGATAGCGTTGCTTGCTGTTTTACCTAAGCCGCAGCGGCTGGTGGCTTTCATAATGGTACCCCAGCTCTTCAGTTCTTTCAAATCATTCATATCGGCCAACCCGTTATTGAGTCGTTCGAGTTTGCGCTCAATTATGAAGTTGCCTGCGCGACAAGGTGTGCATACACCGCAGGATTCATGTTTAAAGAATTCAGAGAAATTCATGAGAATATGCACGAGATCGCGATGACTGTTAAAGATCATGAAGGATCCACCGCATCGGATATCTTTTTGTGCCATTAAATCCAGCATAGAAATGCGCCTGTATTTTTCCTTTACTGAGATGCACTCACCGGATGGTCCGCTTACCTGAATGAAAAAAGGATCTTCAGCCCCGCATTGATCCAGTAACTCCGCTACAGTCATGCCCCACTCAATTTCATAGATGCCTGGAAGTTTACAATCTCCGGAAAGACTAATCAACTTTGTTCCGGGAGAACCAGGCATGCCACGTTTGAGATATTCAAAAGTTCCTACTTGCAGCAAGCGCGCTACTGCGGCAAATGTTTCAACATTATTAACCACCGTAGGCAGTTGCAGATATCCTTTCTCTACCGGATAGAACCATTTCGTTCTGGGTTCACCCCGTTTCCCTTCCAGCGATTCGAGTAAGGCAGTTTCTTCGCCACACACATAAGCACCGGCCCCAACTTCTACGCGAATATCAAAGTTGAAGTCTTTGATTCCTCCTGCATCTGCGCCAAGCAAACCAGTATCATGAAATGCCTGAATTTCAGTTTCCAGTTTGTTCACGAGCCAGCGATATTCACCGCGCAGGTAAATGATTCCATATTGAGCGCCTACGGTATATCCTGCAACGATCATACCCTCCAGCACAGAACCCGGTTGATTGTTTAGCAACACGCGGTCTTTAAAAGTGCCCGGTTCACCTTCATCGGCATTGCATACAATAAACTTCGGAGTGTCTTTATAGGATCTACAGGTATCCCATTTCTTGCCGGTAGGGAAGAAGGCGCCACCGCGACCAGCGAGTTCTGAAATTCGCAGTTGTTCGATAACTCCATCGGGCCCAAGGCCTGATAGTTTCTTAATGGCTTCACCGCGGGTGTATGGAGCAAAGAAAACAGTTCGGTTGTTGACAGGTGTATACCGGATATTATCCTGTGGCTGATCACAAATATCTTCGGGTGATTTTCCTTGCTTCAGTTTTTGGATGATCTCTTTTACCTTAAGCGCATTCAGATTGGTAAATGGATAAAAATCAATCAACGCGGCCGGTTCCTGATCACTCAATCCTATACAGGGAGTTTCATATAATCCAAAGGTTCCACTTGCATCCACAGAGTTAAGATGTGCGCCTGTTTCACGTTCAAAGGTTTCTTTAATCCGCTCGTATCCTTTCAGTTCTGAAATGATACTGTTGTTGATGTAAATTGTGTGTTTACCGGCAGGTTGTTTGTGAAAGAAGTGATAGAAGGAAGCAACGCCCTCTACCTCAATTTCGGAAAGCTGATGTAGTTCCGAAAGTTTCTTTATAGATTCTTCTGAAACGAATCCTTCCTGTAGTTGATGTTGCCAAAGTTCGGATAAGAGATGGGAGCGAACCGGCTCCACAGAAAAGTGTTTTTTTTGTGAGGAATAAGTGCCCATAATAAGCCGTTTTATCGACTATGAAGGTGAGCACTTTCACCCATCGGAAGTATGATAAAAGTCATGCAACCGATTGCCATTCAATCATATATATATTCGAAATAGTTTGGAGGCTATTTCGACAATACTGACTTACCTATTGTTTGGGAAGACTCTGTCGAATTAAATTCAATACAGCTACCGAGGCCATTCGAATGTTAATCATGCGGTCTTTTGAGAGTTGTAATTTTCTCGTGACGGTGTGATGTTTGTCTGAGTAAGCAATCCAAACGGTTCCAACTGGCTTGTCGGGTGTAGCGCCCCCGGGTCCTGCGATTCCACTGGTAGCCACCCCAATATCCGTACTGAATTTAGCACGAACAATATTCGCCATTTCAATAATGGTGGGCTCACTAACAGCTCCATATTTTTCAAGGATCTCTGGCTTAACCCCAAGCTGTCGCATTTTTATCTCATAGGCGTAGGGAATCATTGTGCCTAAGAAGTATTCCGAACTTCCGGGTACACTTGTAATCATGTGCGACAGATATCCACCTGTGCAACTCTCAGCAATAGAGAGGGTGAGTTTTTTTTCCTTCAACAAATGGCCTATGACAACTTCAATCGGTTCTTCTCCGTAGCCGTAGATGAACTGACCTATTATCTCCTTCAAACTCTCGGTGAGCTCGTTCGTCTCAGTTTGCAATTGTGCCAGTGAGCTTCCAAACCCTGTAAGACGAAGTTTCACTTCTCCTAAACTTGGCAGATAGGCTAACTTAATATGTTCAGGTAATGCTTTTTCCCAATCCGCAATTTTTTCTGCAAGAAAAGATTCACCCAATCCAATAGTGCGGATTATTTTGTGATGAATAACGGGCAGTTGATATTTTTTACTTAAGCGCGGAATAACCTGCTCGGTCATCATTTTCTTCATCTCATGCGGCACACCGGGCATCGACATAAAAACTTTGTCGCCTTTATTGAACCACATACCCGGTGCTGTTCCTACCGGGTTCGTAATTTTTTCGCAGGCTGTTGGCAATGCAGCCTGTAAACGGTTTAATTCTGTTAACTCTCTTCCGCGGCTCTTGAAAAATTCAGTTACTTCGGCAAGAGCCTCTTCGTTGATTTTCATCTCGCAGTTAAAGTATCTGGCGAGACAGGGTTTGGTCCTATCATCGCTTGTGGGTCCCAACCCTCCGGTAATCAAAATAACATCGGCTCTTTTTTCTGCTTCCGCGAAAGCGGTAAGAATTTCTTCCTCTATATCTCCCACTGTAGTCTTACGAACTACTTTAATACCCACTTTGTCCAGTTCAACGCTCATCCATTGCGAATTGGTATCAACAATTTGACCGTAAAGAATTTCGTCACCGATAGTGAGCAGTTCAGCAAGAATTTTTTTCACGGGAATGTTTTGGGTGATTGGTAGAATTAAGGTATTGCAAAATAAGATACAACTTTTAGATTCCAAATAATCAGGTTAGTATATATTGACAGGCAACGCCTACTTTTTCCTACCTTAGCCCTGAATTATTGATATCTATGAGAAAACTAGTTATAGGCGTTGCATTCCTCTTGGGCGCTTGCACAACAGCTCAGATAAACCAGGCCATTTCAGATGCTAATAAAGTGGTTGGTGGAGATAAACCACTAACAACTGCCGAAGTAACTGAAGGTTTGAAAGAAGCTTTGATTAAAGGTATTTCCAATGGATCGGATTTAGCTTCCCAGGTGGATGGTTATTTCAAAAATGATGAAATTAAAATTCCTTTTCCACCCGATGTTAAGAAGGTGGAGGATCGGCTGCGTCAATTAGGCTTAGGGGGTGAAGTGGATAAGTTTATAATGACACTGAATCGGGGTGCTGAGGATGCGGCTAAAGAAGCCAAACCCATTTTTATATCTGCCATCAAGCAAATGACTATTGATGATGCGTGGGCTATTTTGAAAGGTGAGCCCGATGCGGCAACTCAATATCTAAAGAAGACTACGAGTGTGCAGCTTAAAGAAAAATTCAGTCCGGTAATTCAGACTTCGTTGGATAAGGTTAATGCAACCAAGTATTATGGTGAAATTATAAATCGCTATAATAGCATTCCTTTGGTACAGAAGGTAAATCCAAATTTGAATGATTATGCTACCGATGTGGCAATTCAGGGTTTGTTTACCATGATTGCAAAGGAAGAGAAAAACATCCGACAGGACCCATTGGCCCGAACTACAGAATTATTGAAACGAGTTTTTGGTTCACAAACAAAATG
>DAOOCD010000194.1:0-6975 GCA_035408225.1 Cyclobacteriaceae bacterium
GAGCAAAGCACGAAACACAGAAAGGCACCAAAGTTTATTCCTTCGAATTAATTGGGTTACCCTTCGACTCCGATTCATCGGGGAGGTTGACACTCCTCACTCAAACTTTTTAGCATACCCGCTTTGATCTAAGAACTTATTGAAGTCTTTGATATGGAAGATCTCGTCAATGGCTACCTGTTTGTCTAGTGCCTGATCGTAATAGGCTTTGGTTATTTTATAACCCATCCAGTAACCAAGGTCATTCGGCCTGCCTTTTACTGAACTGTATAACCAACCGGTGTAATCCTTCTCGTTCATCTTTGCTCTAAATTCCAACCACAATTCTTTTTCATGTGGATCGGCAAACTCATGCACATGCTGATTGATATGCCGGCCTGAAATCAACTCGGCCAGAAAATCGGCAGACCCTTCCTTTATAGATGCAGCCAGTAATGTACCACCGTCATAATCTTGCTGAAAGTGAATTAACTCATGGGCTACAATGTGCGGTACTTCGTTTACCGGCTTGATCACAGTTAGCAGCCACGGGTCAAGTTCTTCGGTGGGTGTGCTGGCTGTGCGACCATACATTTCTGCGCCAATAATAAGACCATCCTTAGAAGAGGTTCCGCCCGAGCTAAGGGCACCGATTACAAAGTAAACCGGTGGGAAAATTGCTTTCGGATAAAGTTCTTTCAGTTTTACCAGGCTTAGCCGGATCTGATCTTTCATGCCTGCAATGCTATCGGTGCTTGGTTTTATGGAATGGTAATAGTTCGTATGTGCTTTAATTACCTCTGCTAAGTATTGGGCATTTTTAATCCTTCCCTTCGTGAATCCTTTGATTCCTTTCGATCCAGGGGTCAGATAAAGTTCATCGAGTACATCTGGATTTATATCCGGACCAGCTTTATCCAATGCTTTCCAGAACCGATCCAGATCGGTCGTTACAATTTCTGTTGCCAGCGGATCTTTGTTCTGGGCATAAGAACAGATTGCCATCAATAAGGTAACTATTAAAAGTAGTGTGTGTTTTTTCATGCTTTTACAGACCGCCTGATGGGTGAAGGGTTGCATTAAGTGCAAGACTGTCGACTTCACTTTTTATTCAAGCCTTCTATCATAATTTTTATATTACCGATTACTGCCTTTGGGTCATCTCTATGCACGAAATGACCACTTGTTGACAAAAAGATGAGACTGCCACCTTTACCGGATGCGTAGACCACTTTCTTCCATCGCTCCATATCCCGGCTTGTGCGTAAGGCAAAGAATGCCGGCTGGTTAAAATCTTTACTCCATCGTTCAGGTGGAACTTCAAATTTGCCACCAATAAAAAAACAGATCGGTACGTTGGGCAGGGGTAACTTATTTAATTCAGCAAAATCGGTTTGCCGTAACATTTTCAACACCTCGCCTTCGCTCCAGGGTCCAAAATGAAGTGAATCGACTTCTGATTTCTTAAGTCGTTCGTATGCCATTTCATCAATCCGCTTTGGAGCTACCCCCAGGTCTCGCAATAATACATTCCGGTCTTCTTTTGTTTCCGTAAAATCAGCGGGATCAATAAAAATCAAGCCCTCAATATCCTTAGGACAAAGCCCGGCAAACCCACGGGTGTAAACACCGCCCAGAGAATGACCAACCAGAATGTAAGGGGGAGCAATCTGCAGTGTAGTGAGAATTGATTTTAAATTATCAGCAACCTGGTTAATCGTTGGCATTTTATATTGTACATCCGAGGTTTCAACCCCTGCGCGATCGTAAGCAAAAACCGGTGCAGCCTGTGCCAGAGATTCAAGGATCGTATCCCAGTTGCCAAGCCCAACGCCAAGTCCGTTTTCAAAGATCAGTACAGGCATGCCTGTTTTACGGCCTTCAAATCCCTTTAAGTAAACATGATAGTTGTTGCCATTTACTTTAATCAACTGTTCCTGCGCGTTTGTGCCCAGTGAAATTACCAGCAGTAAGAAAAGAATGCGTTTCAAAGGCAAGGGTTTTAAGGATACGGTTCGGTCTAATTAAGATACAAAAAAATTTGAAACACACGATCTACCACAACGAATCATGGGCACTTCTACACGGAGACCCTCTCATTCTTGGCAGAGTCGTTTTCATTCATAAAAGAGTGCAATCAATTTCCTATTTTCGATACTCTTTAAATCATATTTATTATGCCATTCATTGATTACAGCGCCAAACCAAAAATTAAAATCTGGGAAGGCATCTACGGCCAGGTGCATCACAGCAAGCAGCTCACCTGCGCCCGCATCTCGATTGCTGCTGGAATTGACTTACCGGAACACCAGCATGTACACGAACAGTGGAGTCATTTGCTGGAAGGGGAAATGGAATTTGTGGTAGGCGGGGAGAAGCGCCTCATGAAATCCGGAGAGACTGCCTACATACCGGGCAATGTTCCGCACAGTGCGAGAACACTAACAGACTGCAAACTGATTGATGTATTTAACCCTGTGCGCGAAGATTGGATTGAGTTGGAGAAGAAACAGTTAGGTTGATAGAATAAATTAACTCATCTGCGCCCTCATCGCTGTTAGTTTTTCGTGTAATACATTGGCTATACCTCGATCCATCATATTGGGAATTTCCTTCAGGGCTTTATCAATCATAATCCCGGCTTCGGTTAATTCATTTTTTAGCATTGCCATAGCAGCCTGGGTGGCATAGACCATCGCGAGCGGAATAAGTGCTGCAGGTTTATATTTATCAAAATACTCACTGGCTTTTTGCAAGTCTCTTTTAACAAATGCATAAAAGAAAGCGGCTTCAATCCACACACTTCCTCGTATCCCTTCGGGTATTGCCTCTGCTTCCCCGATGTATTCATTCAACTGCACTTCTGCTTCCTCAAACTCTTCGCGGTCAAGGGCAGCCTGGTAAAGGAAATAATAAATATAAACTTCCATCGGAGCGTTGAGCTGCTTAGCCAATGTCTGGGCTTCCTGTAATTCTTCTTTGTTTAGGTGAGCAGGTCGGTTGCCGGCCATGCTGCTGCTTATCATTTTCAACAATAATACTTCAAATCGTGCGGTGTCGCCTCCGCGCAACAATCGAATAATGCGGGCACCATCCGATGAGAAGCCACCGGCATGCAACGGGATTGAAGTTACAACAAAAACCGCAGCCGAAAGAAAAGCAATCACCATCCACAGGTAAGTGAAGATCTGGCCCACCTGCGACCCGAAGGCAAGTTGCTGGCAACCCTTGTAGATACCATAGGCCATCAAAGCCGTAATTAAACTGGCAATAGGGCCCCCGGCCGCGTAAATGGAAAACCGCCTGCTTACATTATCACTGCTGGTGGGAATACAAATCACCAATCCGCCAGAGGTATTGACATTTTTATTCCATTTAAACTTCCAGCCATTTTGTTCTTTGTCCCACAAAAATGGACCCACCACATACATTCTGAAATCAAAGTTCATCCAGACCCCGGCCAATGCATGGCCACCTTCGTGCAGGGCGATTACAAAAAAGAAAGCCGGTATAAACAGAATGGCTAATGTAATCACTACCGGTGCCGGCATGGAGGTGGCAGCCGCTAAGCCTGCTTTAGCCGCAAAGAAACCGGCCGCAGCGCTTAGCATCATGATCAAGGTTACGGCTAAGATTTTGGGGGTTTTCTTATTTCTCTTTTTCATACTGATGCCATTAGTAACACTCAACACGGCTTAATTACAGGACGCTTAAAAAATTTCTAAACCAGGTAAGTACCTCTTGTGGTGGCAACAAATTATATAGAATTCTTATTAGCAATGGTTTACGTCAGATCGGAAAACCTGCCGGCACTGAACAGTTTTAACTTCTGTGATTCAAAGAGAGTTTATTGGTTACTTCCATTATTTCCCGGGTATAGAAATTCCATCAGCAAGGTGTTGTCAGCATGTTTATAGAAGGTGTCAAATTCAAAGTAGTATCCTTCCGGATCGTAACCGACAAAGGCGCGGTACGTTGATTCGGGCCCGGTGCTCACGGAGTCTTCACGCAGCGCGAACGACTGGTTTCCCTTCACATACTTAAACCAGCCATCAAGGTCGTCCATGATGAAAGAGATATTCACAGCTTTTTTCTCTGTGAAACTATGCATGCCCCTGCGCTCATCTACGAGACCCACATAACCACTTTCTGAACCTTTATAAATTTTTGCCCAGCCCTGGTCAGCCACACGCGTGAGGCCCATTACTTCCTGATAAAAGTTCTCCATGGCAACCATGTCTTTATAATACAGCCAGGTAATGGTAGCCTTGAAGCCCAACCCATTGGGTAGGTTGGCACCGGTTATCGTGTTGAGTTGATCCAGTTGCGGAAGGAAGTTTTCGTTTTCAGGGTGCGCATTAAACCGTTCAAACTCCAGCAGATAGCCTTCGGTATCATAGATCACGAAGCCATCGTGCGCACGGTTGGGTTTCAGATTGTAGTCATATTTTATTTTTACGTCCGTTGTTTTCAGATAAGCATACCATTCGTCTAATTGATCGGTGATCAAGGCCAGTGCTACCGTCTTGGGTTCTTCAGCGGTATGCATTCCTTTTTTAGCGTCTACTAAAATCAGATAACTGTCACTCGTCATTCGGAAAATTTTTGCCATTGTGTAATCGGCTACCAATTGCATGCCTAATGTTTTTGAATAAAAGTCAGACGCCTTCTCCAGATCATTATAATAGAGGAACAGGTTTGATGCTCTAAGTCCAAAATCATTTAGCGTGCGAAAGGAAGAATTGGCCGCCAATAATTTGTTGATTTTTTGTGGCGGATAGCCCAGCAGTCGCCCCATCCGTCTGGCGATGGCCTCGCGTGCCTTGCCCGTATACAATCCCGCTTCTATCAGTTTGCGGGTATCTTCTTTTAGTTGAAGGTACTCCTCTTTGGTACTTCCCTGATAAATCAGCAAGACCTCTTTTCCCTTCGTTGCCTCTGCGGGAAATAGATCGGTCACGAGCAGATCCGGTTCGCGGTATACCTTCACATGATTTTGTTCTGCCACGCGGCTGGCTTCTTCCATGATGTTATCCATCTCAGCCGAAGACAACGGGGCGCTGAGCGCTAACTTCTTCACACCGGCATTCACCATTTCTCCAAATGCACCAATGCCCCCTAACACATAGGCTGAATCTTCCCTGGTGGAGTTGGTGTTGGAACAACTTACCAGCACTATGGCACTGAGACAAACAAAGCAGGAACTGATTAACTTATGATTCATGGATTATTGAGATACGATTATCGAAACATGTAATAGTAATAAAGCATGAGCCAAAGATAATGACTTAATTATATCACTTGCTTGTAAAAAAATCGGCCGTTATTCATTCCGTGGATAACATACAAATGATTTTAACTTCTCGGGATTCAGACCATGGGCTTATCGGCACCTGTGGTCTACTTGTCAAATTTCTTGAATAGCTCAAATTCTTTTGGATCATACCATTCTGCACTAAGATCTTTCCATTCCGGATTTGTACTCTCGATTAGTTCTTCTTTCCATGTGCGTTGGTATTTCTTTAATTGCTTTTCGCGATGAATGGCATCCTTTATTTCACCAAACTCTTCGTAGTAAACTAAATTGCCGCAATTATACTTTGCAGTAAAACTGCGTTTGTTTCTTTTTACTTTATGATCAAACACACGACTCTCTAGATTATTGGTTACGCCAGTATACAAAACTGTATGACGATCATTGGTCATGAAATAGACATAATAGGGCATTGATTAAAGATAATAATAGTTTATATAGCCTCCAATCCATTTAGAATGTCATTGCGGGCAAGCTTGATGAATATTGATCGAAAAAAGAGTTTAATAATTTTTATTTTACACAATGATCATACTCTGGCGCGACCCGCAATCCCATGAATGTTGCACAAATCTTGTTTCACATCACGAGATCGCGGGTCGCGTATTGTTGAACAGGTATGTGGTTACGCTTCGGTTAACTTGCCCGCGATGACAGCGAAAAAAAGGAATTAACCTATTGGAATGTCATTGCGGGCAAGCAGAATGATTCCCAAGACGAAGTAGGCGCAAATAAATATTGGAATGACTTTAATAGTAAGCTGGCGCGACCCGCAATCCAGTAAATGATACACGAATCCTTTTTCACATCATGAGATCGCGGGTCCCCCGATGCATTGATACCGTGATGACAGCGTTGTACTTTACGTTCCGTAATTTGCGACCGAAAATAAATTATCACCCCCATTCCAATCTTACGCATGCTCATAAAAAAACTGGCCGTTCCCTTCATCAACGATAAGCTGCTACAACAGGTAGAACATTGTTACATCGCCACGGCTGCCATCTCCGAAGCCGGGTTCGACTTTATACGAAGCCGCATTCCCACCAAAACCAAAATGGAAATTGTAACGGGATTGGATGTGCCTACTTCACCGGAAGTACTGAGAAGAATCTGGAGAAATTATCAAGGTCGCATCACGCTAAATATTTATACGCGCAACTTCTTTCATGCGAACGTGTATATTTTCGATTTACCCTTTCGAAAAGCCGTTGCCTTTGTGGGCTCTGGTCATTTTACATTGGATGGAATTAAAGATGGTGAAGAGCTCTTCTACAAAATCACCGATACCAAAGAAATTGAAAATCTCAAATCGTGGTTCATTGGCTATTATGAATTTGGTGAACCGCTTTCGGAAGAACTGATCCAGGAATATGAATACCTGTATCCTACATTGAAGCAACGCGACATTCTATCGCGACAGGAAAAGAAACAATTCATTTCATTGACCACCGCAGGCTTCAGTTGGGATCAGATCAAGTTTAAACTTCAGTATTTTAAGAAAGAGGATTACCTCGCCTTGAGCAGCAGTAAAGCACGATTGACTAATCCCGAAATTCTGACAGAACGCGAGAACGTAAAAAACAAACTGATACAACTTCACGCGTTGATTAAAGATCATGTGCATCGGTTAAAGCTGAAGGAAGATCATGACTCAAATCAAATCGTAAGCAGTCTCAATC
>DAOOCD010000195.1:0-6941 GCA_035408225.1 Cyclobacteriaceae bacterium
TCAAAAAATGGGCTGATAATATTGATCCGGAGGCCTTTGGTTATAGCTCGGACAACGTTATAGGTATGGAATCTCCTACGATCCCTACCACGCGAAGTATCGGATTCAATTTAAATGTTAAATTTTAATTACGACTGATCATGAAAAAAATAGTAAACATATTTCTACTGGCTCTGTCGTTCACGCTAATTACTTCCGCGTGTGATGAAGGATTTGATGAGCTGAATAAAAGTAAGAGCGGGGCAACAAGTCTTGATCCTGTATTTACACTTAATAATGCAATCATTTCTTCTTCCCCAAGTTCAAGCCTGGTATATGAAGAAGCGATTGTGCAACAATGGATTTCTACCAATACAGGTGTTTTGGAAGGTGGAAACTTTAATAAGGTGGTAGTTAATAATACACCTGCCAACTGGAACAACTACTATCAGAATGTAATCCGGTACACTAATGATGCAATTGTAGCTTCTAAGGATGATGCGTTGAGACCCAACCTATATCAGATGGCAAGGATTGTTCAAGCCCATGCTTTTATGGTTCTTACGGATACATATGGTGATATTCCGTATTCAGAGGCCGGTGCAGGATATACTGGCCAGGCATTCTTTCCAAAGTATGAAACACAACAATCGATCTATTCCATGATAATTGATGAGCTCACACAAGCGGTTGCCGCATTGAATGCCTCAGCTAAGATTGAAACTGGCGATGCATTGTATGCAGGAGATATTTCAAAATGGAAGAAGCTTGGAAATTCACTTTTATTACGAGCCGGCATGAGGTTAACGAAAGCAGACCCTACTAAAGCTGCTGCAACAGTAACGGCAGCGATTGGTGGCGATGTAGTTACTAATCTGATCATGCTCAATGCTGATAATGCAATCATTAAGCATGATGCAAATTTTGTAAATGGATTGGGCAACACAGTTAACGGGGGAGAAGCCGCTAATTATTATTTGGCAGAGCCATTTGTAAATGCCCTTAAAGGTACGCCCGGTAATGTAGGAAATACCACAGTAGTTGATCCTCGCCTTACAGCGATTGCAATTCGCTATGGCGGAGCCCGAAGTGGTGGTGATCAAACTGCCAATAATTTTGGAAACGGCAGCAAAGCACCGGCTGATCAATTTGGTACCCCAATCGGCAGCACCGATGGTACAGCGGATGCCTCTGGAGCATTATTGCCAGCGGGAGGATTATATGGAACCCCGTCTGCACCTAGAACTGGAAATCGCTTTGCCTATAGCCAGGTTGATAGAAACCGGATGGTAAAAAGAACATCTCCTTTGTTTTTGGTGACTGCCGCACAAACTAATCTTTTGCTAGCTGAGGCTGCTATGAGAGGTTTTGCAGGACTTACTACGACACAAGCTGCTACTTTTTTTAACGCTGGAATAAAGGCCCACATGGATCAGATGGAATCTTACGACCCAGGTTGCAAAATTGCAATTGTGGATAGAGATACTTATGCCAATGGTGCCGAAGGCACGTTATTAAATAGTTCACTGGCTGCGGCTTTACCGCAGATAGGATATCAATACTGGATAGCCTCTTTCCTTAACGGCCCGGAAGCGTGGGCGAATTTAAGAAGAACCGGGTACCCTGCGCTTGCACCCAATCCATTTTCAGGTAGTCAGGTGCCGGGTGCTTTTATTGAACGACTCACGTATCCGGATTCGGAGAAACTTGTAAATGGTGCTAATGTCACTGATGCAATTTCAACATTGGGTGGGCCAGATGCCTTAAGCACGAAGGTTTGGTGGGCAAAATAAAATGTTCTTGATAATAAAAAGAAATGGGCAATCAACAAGGTTGCCCATTCTTTAGATCAAGATTAGAATGCAGGTAGATTGATGGCCCCAGACATCAAGTGCCATTTTAGACAACTTATCCATTACCATAATGAAACGACTGACTCATTTATTCACAATTATATTTGCCTTTCTGGTGGGTTTTGTCACTGCCCAAAAAATCTCCCCAACACCAGATGAAATGAAAGCAATTACCTCTCTTTGGACGGGCGACCGCTTCGCAGATGGTAGACCCAAAGTACATGATGCTTTGTTGGCGAGGTTGGAAAAAGTATCTATGGAAGAAGCCTGGGGATATCTTCGAAATAAAGGGTACAATAACCAGTTTGAGAATGATTGGATAATTATCAACGATGATAAGGTAATGGCTGGAAGAGCGCTGACCGCCCAGTATATGCCACTACGACCGGACATCGAGAGTTTGGTGCGGGAAGTAGGCAAAAACGAAGGACGCGTACAAGCCGGTGGTACTAATTCATGGCCAATTGATAAACTACAAAATGGTGATATCTACGTTGCTGATAGTTATGGAAAGATAGTAGACGGTACACTGATTGGGGATAACCTGGGCAACGCAATTTATTCCAAATCTAAAAAGGGTGTAATCTTTTATGGTTCAGTTAGAGACATGGCTGGCCTTAACAAAATTGATGGTTTCAACGGTTGGGTAAAAGGGCATGACCCGTCTTATATTCAACAGATGATGCTATCTACCATTAATTATCCGATTAGAATTGGTAGAGCTACCGTTGTACCGGGAGATGCTGTATTGGCAAATAAGTTTGGCGTTGTGTTTATTCCAGCGCACCTATTAGCTGATCTAGTTATCAATGCAGAATTTATTATGCTGCGCGATCAGTTTGGTATTCAAAGACTAAAAGAAGGCAAGTACACAGCTGGTGAAATCGACTCTAAATGGAATGAGACAATCGTTAAAGATTTTCTAGATTGGGTAAACAAGAAAAAAGATTTGCCTATGAGTAAAGAGGAATTGGATAAATTCCTTAAGGATCGGAATTGGTAAACCTTACTTATTTTATACAACTAAATATCAACATTATTATCTATTTAAACTTTGACTAAAATGAAAAGTATTCTACAGGAAATCATTAAAAAAAATAAGCAGCGCGAGCTAGATGCAGCTGCCGTGCGGCAAGCCGAAATAGATAACCCAGCTACTCAGGATAACAGACGAAACTTTCTTAAGAAGACTGCCCTCGGTGGAATGGCACTTACTAGTTTAGTGGGATTGACCTTTGAAGATTCAATTGCACAAACAACTTCAAAAGTTCAAAGGGCATCAGTTCCTTCTGATTTAAAAATTACCGACATGAGGTATTGTTTGACTGCCGTAATGGGTGGAACAGCAATTATCCGCATTGATACCAACCAAGGCATTTATGGATTGGGTGAAGTTAGGGATGCTGCCGATCCAAAATACGCCCTCATGCTAAAAAGCCGCATTCTGGGAGAAAATCCCTGCAACGTAGAGCGGATCTTTAAGATAATAAAGCAATTTGGTGGACAAGCTCGTCAAGCCGGGGGAGTATGCGCTGTAGAAATGGCACTGTGGGATCTATGTGGTAAAGCCTACAATGTTCCAGCCTGGCAATTGCTTGGTGGAAGATATAGGGAGTCGATACGCATTTATGCAGATACGCCTGAATCAAGCAGTCCGGAAGAGCAAATGAAACGAATCAAGTATCGCACCGAAACCCAAGGGTACACATGGCTTAAGATGGATGTATCTATTAATAAATTGAGGGATATACCAGGTGCACTTGTTAATCAGGAAGTTTTAAAGCAAGGAGCTGCTCAATTCTCGGGTCCTTATATGTCATATGCCAATACCAAGCACCCCTTTACCGGAATACAAATTACAGAGAAGGGATTGGAAGAATTGGCCAGACTGGTAGATAATGTTCGCAAGATGGTAGGATATGAAATTCCAATGTCAACCGATCACTATGGACACTTTGATGTAAACAATTGTATCCGACTTGGTAAAGCACTTGATAAGTATCGTCTTGCGTGGCTTGAAGATATGGTGCCGTGGCAAATGACTGAGCAGCATAAAACCATTACCGATGCACTTGAAACGCCAACCACCACAGGAGAAGATATTTATTTATTGGAATACTTCAAGCCATTGATCGATGTTCATGCTGTAGATATTATCCATCCAGATCTGGTTTCTTCAGGCGGACTTTTGGAAACCAAGAGAATTGGGGATTACGCTGAAGAGAAAGGAATCTCCATGGCCATGCATCAGGCAGGAACCCCAGTATCATTTATGGCTAACGTTCATTGCGCTGCAGCTACCCAAAATTTCCTGGCTCTCGAACATCATTCCGTTGATGTAGAGTGGTGGGAGGGTCTTGTAAAGATGACCGATGGTAAGAAGATCATTGAAAAAGGCTACGCTCCAGTACCACTTTCTCCGGGCTTAGGTATTGAACTGGTGGATGAAGAAGTTAAAAAGCATTTGGACCCGCGCGACACCACCTATTTTGCACCTACTAAAGAGTGGGATAGTAAACGTTCGCATGATAGAACATGGAGTTAACTGATTACATTTAGATAAAACCCAGTCAATAAAAATTTTAACTTTTGTTGGTTGGGTTTTATTCTTTGATCGTTTCATTTTAATCATTGTTAGCGTTTTGAAAACTGCCATATTCTACAAAATCGCGTTGGGTGCAGGGTTGGTCTGTCTCGTTATCTCATTAATCACCATTTTTAGTTTAGGCTTAGAACAAGCGGGGCTATCATTGGTGGTCTTCCTTTTGCTATTAGGTATTTCATTTAGGGGATATGAACACCTGAAGGGATTTACTTACTCTATCTTAATTTTTGCAGCTGTTACAATGGCATTGTATTATCCGGCCAATTTTGAAGAGGTTAATGGCTTTAAATTAACCAATCTGATAACCCCATTAATACAAATTATCATGTTTGGAATGGGTACATCCATGAGTGGAAAAGATTTTGTGGGAGTTGCTAAAAGTCCAGTGGCCGTTGGAATTGGTGTTGTGGCCCAGTTTTCGATCATGCCATCCATTGGATTTTTCCTGGCCAGCGTCAGCGGTTTCTCCCCTGAGATTGCTGCAGGTATAATTCTCATTGGTTGCTCTCCAAGTGGTTTAGCTTCTAACGTGATGAGTTACCTTGCAAAAGCCAACTTGGCGCTTTCCATCACGATAACATCCATAACCACATTAATTGCTCCATTGATGACTCCTTTACTCATGAAATTGCTGGCTGGCGCATACATTGAGATTGATATCTTTAAAATGATGTGGGATATCTTCAAGATGATTATGATTCCCATTGGGGCCGGATTGGTCTTTAATAAACTTCTGCATGGTAAATCGCTATGGTTGGATAAAACCATGCCCTTAGTATCGATGTTTGGTATAGGATTAATTATCACCATCATCACGGCTGCCGGGCGCAATAGCCTTTTAGAGATTGGCTATCTATTGATTGGGTTAGTGTTGATACACAATACAGCTGGTTATCTTATTGGATATTGGTTTGCACGTTTATTTAAGATGAATGAAAAGGATTGCCGAACCGTTGCTATTGAAGTAGGCATGCAAAATGGCGGTCTGGCTTCTGGCATTGCTAAAGAGATGGGAAAAATAGCAACGGTGGGATTAGCTCCAGCGGTTTTTGGCCCACTCATGAATATCACTGGATCAATCCTGGCCTCGTACTGGCATCGAAAACCAACGAAGGAAATATTTATCAATTAAAAATTTAGTCCACCATGAAAGTTATCTCTATACTATTATTTACTTCTCTTCTTTTGGTCACTTCAGTAATAGCTCAATCTTATACTAAGAATGAAGTCGAGGCAAGCGTAGAGGCGTTCCGCAAAGCTATCATCGATGCCGACAAATCCGCTTTAGAAAATTTAATAGCAAAAGAGCTTAGCTATGGACACTCCAGCGGAGTCGTGGAAAGTAAGCCCCAATTTCTGCAGGTGATCGTAAATGGAAAAAATGATTATGTGACTATGGATTTATCGAATCAAACGATTTCCATTGTAGATAACATTGCACTGGTTCGACACACAATGGTTGCTGAGATTCTAATTGAGGATGCAGTAAATACATTGAAATTGGGAGTGTTGCTAGTATGGCAAAAGAAAGAGAATAAATGGCAGTTGTTGGCCCGCCAGGCATATAAGCTATAATTCATATCATCAGAGATGACAATACTAAGTATATAGAAATGGCCTATACAAGAATTAAGGATTTGGAAAAAGATCAGCTATTTGAACATGTGCAAGTGATCAAGAAAAAGTTGGAAAGAAAGAAGAATGAACTTACTAAAACAAAAATTAAACTTTTACATACTAAGGAACGGCTAAGCAAATTGAAGGAAGTGGTCCAGTATCAGCAAGATCGGATACTTGAGTTGCATAGAAAAAGTTCAAACGTTAATTTTTAGTAGCTAATCGCTTCCTTTAACCATGCAGATTAAAATTTATTAAACAGATTACTTTAAAGATTGAAAAATGGAGAATACAGAAATATCTTCAAGTGTAACTAAAATATTCTATGCTCTTGAAAATCTAATTCCAAACTACATGGAAGATCTTGCCGATAAGAATATTTCGAACGGCAACGTTGCTGTCTGTATTATTGATGGTTCGCAAAATGTATACGGCAAAATGTACGGAACCGATAAGGCAAGGTCGCGACAATCATATCGGGTAGCCTGGACAAAAGCAAGCCAGGTATGGCTTACAGGAATAAAGACCGGAGAATACGAACGAATGGTTTTTAACAAACAAATTGGAGAAAATGCTAATGGCATTGAGGCACCGGACTTAATTGGATGGGAGGGAGGTCAACCTCTCACGATGAAGGATGGTACAAAACTTTTCGTAGGCTTTAGTGGCTTTCGGGGAACATCGGATCTTGAAATAATGGTTAAAGCACTTGCTGCTGTCGAAAAGACTTAACGATCCGTATGACCAAACAACACCGCGTTTTCATTTGGCGAAATGTAATGGGTTCGGAAAATAAATGGGAACATTAAAAGGAAAGAATGCTTTTGTGACAGGTACCTCCCAGGGAATCGGGGCAGCAATAGCAGAGACATTGATCAATGCAGGTT
>DAOOCD010000196.1:0-6919 GCA_035408225.1 Cyclobacteriaceae bacterium
TTAATTGGAACATTTCTTTAAAAAAGAAAGCCTAAGCGCAACGAAAAGGCAATCACCGAAAAAGCTAAACTTATCGTCAAAGAAGCAGAGCTACAAGCCGAAACCCTCAGAAAGGACAAAATCCTTGAAGCCAAAGAAAAATTCCTGAAAATGAAGCAGGAGTTTGAAGAGGAAGCCAATCGCAAGAAAAATCAGATTGTGAGCAATGAACAAAAGATTAAACAACGCGAAGCCCAACTCTCCAAAGAACTTGAAACCCTAAAGCGTAAGGAAGCTGAAGTAGACGAAGAAAAACAAAGCCTTGCCCAACAGCACGACCTAGTAAAAAAACGCAAAGAAGAACTGGATAAATTCAATGCTCAGAAAGTGGCTATTCTGGAAGGGATTTCAAAACTCACGGCTGATCAGGCACGCGATCAACTCGTAGAATCACTTAAAGAAGAAGCCCACACCAAAGCCAGTTCTTATATAAAGGACATCATGGAGGAGGCCAAATTGAGTGCCACCAAAGAAGCTAAAAAAATTGTTGTTGAAACCATTCAGCGCACAGCCACTGAGCATGCTGTAGAAAATTGCGTTTCGATTTTTAACATCGAAAGTGATGATATTAAAGGCAAGGTGATTGGTCGTGAAGGGCGCAACATACGTGCCCTTGAAGCAGCCACCGGAGTTGAAATTATTGTCGATGATACGCCTGAGGCCATTATTATTTCTGGCTTTGATCCTGTACGCAGGGAGGTGGCCCGGCTTTCTTTGCACAGACTTGTACAGGATGGTCGTATCCATCCGGCCCGCATCGAAGAAATTGTAGCCAAGACCTTCAAAAACATTGAAGATGAAATTGTAGAGATCGGAGAACGCACCATTATCGATCTGGGCATTCATGGGCTTGCCCCTGAATTAGTGAAGATGGTTGGCCGCATGCGCTATCGCTCTTCGTATGGTCAGAATCTATTACAACACTCGCGCGAGGTAGCAAACCTTTGTGCAATAATGGCAGCTGAACTTGGGCTCAATGTTAAACAAGCTAAGCGTGCGGGTCTTTTACATGACATCGGTAAAGTTTGGCCTGAAGAACTCGAAAAGCCACATGCCATTGTAGGAATGGAATTGGCCCAGAAGTATAAGGAACACCCGGTTATCTGTAATGCTATTGGAGCCCACCATGATGAAATTGAAATGACCAGCATCATTTCACCTATTATTCAGGCATGCGATGCAATTTCAGGGGCGAGACCTGGAGCCAGACGCGAAGTGATGGAACAATATATCAAGCGCTTAAAAGAGCTTGAAAGTGTTGGATTAAGCTTTGAAGGCGTAGAAAAATGTTATGCCATACAAGCAGGTCGCGAGTTGCGGGTAATGGTAGATGCTGAAAAAGCATCGGACGAGCGGGCCGCACAACTTAGTTTTGATATTTCCCAGAAAATAGAAAAAGACATGCAATATCCTGGACAAATTAAAGTAACGGTGATACGTGAGATGCGAAGCGTTGCCTATGCAAAGTAAGCATACTCTCGTTTGAACTTTTGATAAGGGCCCCGACTTTGGGGCTCTTTCTTTTATTGCAAAGTCCTGACCAGTCTTCTTATATTTATCTTTTAGCTAATTATTTTGTTAACGGTACGATAATTTTTTAAGCATTGGCTAATTTTAACTGAATACGACTAACGATCATAAGGTATTAATGAGACTCTTGATAAAGTTTACCCAAATCATCATTGTGGTCTTATTTTCACACTTTATGGCTGTTGCTCAAAACATAGTAGCTGATACAGTAATCAGACAAGCCTCTATCAATTCAGCCATTAAATTTTATGACCAGGCCTTAAGGGAGAATTCGCATTTATACAATGGAAATGAATTTATAGATCCTTTTGAAAGGCAGTTACTGAATGGGCACGCGTATTTTCTTACGGATGAATGGCAGGAAGGATTTATTTACTATGACGGTCAGCTTTACGAAAATGTATCATTGAAGTATGACCTCTTTCGTAGCAAGGTGATTGTTGAGCATCCCAAAAGTCATCAGGAAATAGAATTAATTTCTGAGAAGATCAACTACTTTGGTCTGAGTGATCAATTCTTTGTAAGACTACTGTTCCCTACTGTTGGATTCTATGCCCGGCTTTATGATGGGAATGTTAAAATTTACGCAATGCATTACAAATCAACCCAGGATAATCTAACAACAAAAACCAAGACAACGGAATTCTTGGCTAAGCGTAAATTATACATTTTCAAAGACGAAGTTTACTACCTGGTAAATACCAAAGGTTCAGCGCTGGCAGTTTTTAAAGAACAGAAAACTGAGATAAAGAAAATGTTAAATCAGGAAAACATCTCCTTCAAAAAAAATAAAGAGTATGCATTAAAGAGAATGGGGGAATATTTTGATCAATTGATACAAACCCAATGAAGTTATCCCGAATCTTCCTCATTTGTCTTTCACTTACCTGCTTAACTTTTACACAGGCTTTCAGTCAGCGTGATAAGTCAATTAGTATCGAATTTCGAAATCAACCCTTCACCCAGCTTGTACTTGAACTGGAGCAAAAAACAGAGTACCGGTTCTTCTACAATCCAGCTTCGGTAGATAGCCTGGTTGTTACCGTTACTGCTTCCAATAAAACGGTTTCTGAAATACTGGATGAAGTGTTTAGAAATTCCGAATACCGCTATGCTATTGATGGAAATCGATATGTGTACATCACCATCCAGGAACCTATCCTAACCGAACTACCCTCCGATTTCTTTAGTAGAACCGGATCTTCCTCAGACTCACTCCGCAGAAAAGGTGACAACTCACGTTTTGAAGAAGCCGAGAAAGTTAAAATTGAAAAGCTAATTACAATAGGAGTTCGGGGATCAACCAATAAACCAACCGCCAGTATTGCAGGTTATGTCAGAAACAAAAAATCTGGTGAGCCGGTAATTGGTGCTTCCGTTCTTATCGAAAATCCGTTGATTGGAGTTGCTACAGATCCCAATGGCTATTACTCCATAACGCTCCCACGTGGCACACACCAAGTGAAAATCAGAAGTATGGGTATGAAAAATACCGAACGAAATGTGCTTTTACACTCGGATGGAAAATTGAATATAGAAATGGAAGAAGATGTTTTACCGCTGAAAGAAGTGGTGATCGAATCAGACCGTGATGAACGCGTATTAGGTCTGCAGATGGGATTGGAGAGAATTGATATAAAGACAATGAAGCAGATACCCGTTGCAATGGGAGAAGTGGATATCCTTAGAGCTGTACTTACTTTACCAGGTGTTCAATCAGTGGGTGAAGCAACCGTTGGTTTTAATGTGCGGGGTGGTGCTACGGATCAAAATCTTATTTTATTTAATGACGCTACCATTTACAATCCTTCTCACCTTTTTGGATTTTTTTCTGCTTTTAATGCAGATCTTCTAAAAAATGTCGAGTTGTACAAAAGTGGCATTCCTGCCGAATACGGAGGTCGTATTTCATCAGTAATGGATGTAACTACCCGCGATGGAAACAAGAGGAAATGGGGTGGCTCCGGTGGCATTAGCCCGATTACAGGTCGCTTTGCTTTAGAAGGCCCAATTGTGAAAGACAAAAGCTCATTTTTAATTGGCGGGCGCTCCACCTACTCGGATTGGATACTTAAGCAACTATCTTCCGAGCAACTCAAGAACAGTGAAGCGTCATTTTATGATCTGAACCTGAACATCAGCCATGAAATAAATACTAAAAACAATATTTACGTTTCCGGGTACATCAGCAAAGATCGATTTAAACTTCAAGGGGATACTTCCTACAGTTATAGCAACAAAGTTGCTTCAGTAAAATGGAGACATATTTTCAGTAATAAATTTTTTGGTGTACTCACTGGTAACTATAGCGGCTACGACTACACCATATCAAGCCAAAATAATCCGGTCAACGCGTTTGATCTTACCTATGATATACAACAACTACAGGCGAAGGCCGATTTCAATTACTTTCTAAGCTCAAAACATACTCTCAATTTTGGCCTAAGTACAATAAACTACAAATTATCTCCCGGAACGCTCTCTCCGACTGGAACTGAATCTTTGGTCATTCCGGACGTTCTTCAAAATGAACAAGCTCTTGAAAGTGCGGCTTATATAGGCGACAATTTTGAAGTCAATTCACGACTTTCATTATACGGTGGGTTACGATACTCCTTCTTTCGCAATTACGGTCCTCGCGATTTATACATCTATAAAGACGGTAGTCCCAAAGACGTAAGTACAATCATCGATACGGTTTCCTATTCAACGGGAGAAAAATTATCAACGTCAGGTGGACCTGAAGTAAGACTTTCTGCGCGTTTTAACTTGCTAAGGAATACTTCTCTAAAAATCAGCTACAACCGGATGCGTCAATATGTGCAAATGTTATCCAACACAACAGCCATTGCCCCTACTGATATCTGGAAGTTAAGCGATCCCTATATAAAACCTCTCATTGGCGATCAGCTTTCCGTTGGCTACTATCATAACTCCAGAACTAAATCTATTGAAGTATCCATTGAGGCGTATTATAAACTCATGAAGAATTTTCTTGACTACAAAGGAGGGGCTGAATTGATTCTAAATCATCACATTGAAACCGATGTTTTGAATTCGCAAGGTAAAGCCTATGGCGCAGAGTTCATGGTAAAAAAAGCAAGTGGTAAACTCAATGGATGGTTAAGTTATACCTATTCGCGCTCTCTAATCAAAACTCAGGGACCCTCTGAAACTGAAACAATCAACCGGGGAGAATACTATCCAAGCAACTATGATAAACCCCATGCCGTTAATTTTATAGGTAATTATAAATTTAATCGCAGGTTCAGCACGTCTGTAAATATAGTTTACGGAACTGGCCGGCCTATCACCCTACCTCTTGCCAAATACACCTTAGATGGGGCCGAACGGTTATTATATTCTGATCGAAATCAATACCGGATTCCCGATTATTTCCGCACGGATATTTCGTTAAACATTGAAGGTAATCATAAGATAAAAAAATTAGCTCACAGTTCCTGGAGTTTATCTGTTTACAATCTTACCGGAAGGCGGAATGCCTACTCGGTATATTTCACATCAGTTGATGGAATAGTACAAGGGTATAAGCTTTCCATTTTTGGAAATCCGATTCCCACAATAACCTATAATTTTAAATTCTAACCGGATGAAAAGAATAATACTACTTTTTCTTCTTCTTGCCGGGTGTATCGATCCCTATTTCCCGCCTGATCTAAAATCGTCAGAAGCTTTTTTGGTGGTCGATGGCTTTATCGATGTTACAGATAAGAGTGTTGTCAAGCTTACAAGAACTAAAAGCCTGACTACGACAGATGCCACGATACTTGAAACAGGAGCTTCTGTTTGGATACAAGACGAGGCTGGGAATAAAATCTACTTATCAGAAGAAAGCGAAGGCAACTACGTGTTACCCGTTCAAACTTTCAATTCAAAGGAATACAGTTTAAACATTGTCACCAAGGATTCAAAAGAATATGCATCTGCCTTTGTACCTGTTGTAAAAAGTCCGCCCATAGATAGTGTAAATTGGGAACTTGTACCCGATAAAGGCGTTCAGATCTACGTTAATACCCATGATACTGAACATCCGGAAGGATTTTACCGCTGGACTTTTGAAGAAACCTGGTCATATACATCAGCCTATCAATCTACCTATGTATTTAATCCTTCCACGAAAGCGGTTAGTGTTCGCACAAATAATATTTATAATTGCTGGACCACTGACAAATCGAATAATATCATTATTGAGTCAACCAAACGGTTAAGTGAGAATATAATTAGTGAATTTCCTCTGAAATTTATTGAAGAAACAGCCGAAGAACTTAGATATAAGTATAGTATTCTGGTTACCCAATACGCAATTACAGAGGATGCTTTCAAATACTGGCAACAGCAAAAGAAAAACACCGAAGACCTTGGAACTTTATTTGGGCCCCTACCCACCCAGATAACCGGAAATTTCAAATGTTTAACCAATCCTGCTGAACCAATCCTTGGGTACTTTCACGTTGGATCAATCTCATCTAAAAGAATTTTCATTTCCTATGAACAACTTCCAACACCCCCTTTCTATAATACTGGCTATTCCGGTTGTGAACTCGGGAGTGTAATGAATGAAGACCTTGAAAGATTTAGCGGACCTTTCACACTTGTTAGTGGAATTCCGAGTACTACCGGTCCTGGGGTTATTGGCTATACCTACTCGAGTCAGTTCTGTGTAGACTGCACGTTAAGAGGTGGCGTTACAACTAAACCTGATTTTTGGGAATGAGAAAAAAACTAATTCCATTTTTCGCACTTCTCCTTTTATTTTCAGGTCAGGGTTGGTCACAATCATTACTGGATCAATACCTAAAAAAGGTTACTACTCATACTACAGCCCGTCTGCAGGAAAAAGCATACGCTCATCTTGACCGGACTTTTTATGCGGCTGGAGAAAAAGCCTGGTTCAAAATCTACCTGGTTGACGGATACGTTCATCAACCGCTTAACAGTAGCAACGTAGCATACCTTGAAATTCTGGATGGCACAAAAAATCCAGTGGTTCAAACAAAGATCGCATTGAAAGAGGGTAAAGGTTACGGATCCGTTGTTTTGCCGGCTTCACTCAATTCAGGCAACTACCTAGTTAGAGTCTATACACTATGGATGAAAAATTTCAGTCCTGAATTTTATTTTCAACAACCTATCACCATCGCTAATGTTTTTCGAAGTCTGGAGGAAAAACAAAGTCTTTCTGAATCTAAATTAGATATTCAATTTTTTCCCGAGGGTGGACAGCTTGTCGATGGTATAAAAACAAAAGTAGCCTACCGCGTGGTTGATGTCACTGGTAAAGGAATACCCTACAAAGGATTCATTCTTTCATCTAAAAGTGATACAGTAG
>DAOOCD010000197.1:0-6900 GCA_035408225.1 Cyclobacteriaceae bacterium
GTCGCTCATTCTTGTTTACTTTGATTTCTATTAACAGGAAAGACGCAGTATTGTTCGATGGACGAAGTCACTAAAAACAGCTTATTAATCAATCACTTTTCACAATATATCAGTGATCATAAGAAAGAATTTCTTGATCAGGTGCTTAATCAGCGTACGCGGCACATCACCATGGTATTGGAAGAGATTTATCAATCTCAAAATGCCAGCGCTGTAATTCGCACCTGCGAGTGTATGGGCATTCAGGATATTCACATTGTCGAAAATGAAGTTAAGTATTCGGTCAACCGAAGGGTATTGAAAGGATCTTATAAATGGGTGGATTTAATTAAATACAAAGGCAAGGAGCAAAGCGGGGCGGCCATGTGTTTTGCGCAGCTTAAGAAACAGGGTTATAAAATTCTGGTTACTGATCCGTCTCCGGATGGGGTTTCTATTTATGATTTACCCGTTGATGAAAAAATGGCGGTTGTGATGGGCAACGA
The DNA here is from genome assembly GCA_035408225.1 of Cyclobacteriaceae bacterium. Taxonomy (GTDB): domain Bacteria; phylum Bacteroidota; class Bacteroidia; order Cytophagales; family Cyclobacteriaceae; genus ELB16-189. The sequence continues at coordinate 486 of DAOOCD010000197.1, forward strand.
ATTACATGGAACCTCAGAATTTGCCCTTTCGCAAGCCGATATGAAAGTGAGAATTCCCATGTATGGCTTTACCGAAAGTCTTAACATATCGGTAAGTGCGGCCATTTGCTTAAATACATTGGTTCCCAAAATGCGTGCATCCGAAGTTCAATGGCAATTATCAGCTGCGGAGAAGGAGGAAATTCGATTGCGGTGGCTTCGCAGAATGATGAAGCGACCGGAAATTATGGAAAGAGAATTTCTGAAGTCAATTGAGTAGCTTTACCACCGCTTTAATCTAAAGGTGATGAATTTTTTGAAGAGGACGCTGCGGGTAGGGTCGATTGCTTTCTTAATTGTTCTGGCTATTTTAGTAGCCTCTAACCTTTGGGTGGTTCGCAGTACAAAATCCCTGGTACTTACTGATTACAAATTACTACCTGATAGCGGAGTTGCCCTTGTACTCGGCACCAGCCACCGGTTGGTGAATGGATCGCCCAATCCATTTTTTCACAACCGTATGGCAACGGCAGCTGAGCTTTATAAAGAGGGAAAGATTGTTCACTTTATTGTAAGCGGAGATAATCGCACAAAATATTACAATGAGCCCATCGAGATGCAGAAAGCACTTATCAGGTTGGGTGTTCCTGCTGAGGCAATTACCCTGGACTATGCCGGTTTGCGCACGTTAGATTCGATTGTCAGGTGTAAAGAAATTTTTGGCCAAACGAATATTACCATCATTACCCAACCCTTCCACAGTTACCGCGCTTTATTTATCAGCAGGTATTATCATGTTGATGCCGTTGCCCTTGTGGCCAATGAACCGAACCAGGAAGACGCGCTACGTGTTTACGTACGTGAGTATCTGGCACGAACAAAAGCAATTTTGGATTTATATATTCTGGGTACATCCCCTCGCCATTTAGGGGATAAAGAGCCTATCGGCATTTAGAAGAAATAATCGATTGCCGATGTATACCTTCTGTCAGACACACCGTATAAATCGTTAAATTTGCGTTTAAACTCATTTTGTGAGCGGATTATTTAGTTTTAAAGCATTCTCCCTTTCTTTTTCTACACTTATTTTGGCGGTCGCTTCGGTGTTTGCACAGGAAACGATCATTCAAGGTAAGGTGATTGATGCAGCTTCAGGCGACCCTATACCGTATGCTAATATTGTCTTCAAGGGTACATCGATAGGAACTACTTCCGATTTTGACGGGAATTATCTTTTAAAGACAACCAAGCCAACGGATTCAATTTTTGCTTCTTATATCGGCTATAAGCCAAGGCATAAGGCCATTAAAAAAGGAGTTAAACAGGTAATTAATTTTCAACTAGAGGAAGATGTTACGAAGCTTCAGGAAATTGTAATTAAGTCTGGCGAAAATCCAGCTTTTGAAATCTTGCGCAAGGTAGTTCGAAACAAAAGTAATAACGATAAGCGCAAACTCACCGCTTATGAGTACGATACGTACACCAAAATTGAAATGGACGTTGATAATCTCACGGATAAATTCAGGGAGCGAAAAATCATTAAACAAATCACCCAGGTACTCGATAGTATTGAAATTATAGCGGGTGAAGATGGTAAGCCCATTCTTCCTGTGTTCATGACCGAAAGTGTTTCTAAACTTTATTACCGCGATAATCCTTCATTAAAAAAAGAATACATACTGAAGACCAAGATTAATGGGGTAGGGGTTGAAGATGGTACCACGATTACACAAATGATTGGTTCAACTTTTCAGGAATATAACTTCTATCAAAACTGGTTGAATATTCTTGATAAGGAGTTTGTTTCGCCTATTGCCGATGGATGGCGTATCTACTACGATTATGATCTTACCGATAGTCTTTATATAGGTAATGACTTCTGTTACCGGCTTGATTTTTTCCCTCGTAGCCCAATGGATCTTGCCTTTACAGGCACCATCTGGATAACCAAAGCGGAGTATGCCCTTAAGCAAATTGATGCTTCGATGGGTAAACAGGCCAACCTGAACTTTGTTGATAAAATCCGATTGCAACAGGAGTTGGTTAAGACCGATTTGGGCCCCTGGCTTCCGGTAAAGAATAGGGTACTTATTGATGTTGGGCAACTGGGCAAAGAGAATGCCGGCATGCTTGCGAAATTTTATACCAGCAATAAAAATATTATTACCAATAAACCCCGCGACCCGGTCTTTTACGAACGTTCCATTGAAACAGCAGAGGACTCTCGTATGTATGAGGATGATAAGTATTGGGATACCCTGCGGCACGAACCGTTAAGTGCAACTGAGAAGAACGTTTATAAAATGATGGATACACTACGGAATATTCCGGTAGTAAAAACCTATACAGAAATTATTAAAGTTGTACTGGATGGATATTATGAGGTAGGAAAAGTAGATGTGGGTTCCTACCTGGGCTTACTGGCGTGGAATGATAAGGAAGGTGTGCGTGTGCAACTGGGGCTGAGAACCAATTACAGATTTAGCAGAAAGTGGGTCTTACACGGTCAGCTTGCCTATGGATTTACAGATGAGAAATTGAAGTACCTGGCTTCCGTGCAACGGATTTTATCCAGAGATCGGTGGACCACATTAACATTCAGGGCTAGAAAAGATATCAGCCGATTGGGCGTTGATAATGAAAGCCTGGCAGACAATACAATCCTGCTTGCGCTTTCACAATGGGGTTATTTTCGAAGAGGTTTTTATTCCGATGAATATCGGGTTGCTCTGAATCGTGAATTATTTAAAGGTTATTCACAGAAGGTCTCTTTTCGGTATTGGACGTTTGATCCCACGTTTGTATTTGGCTATCCGGCCAATCCGGAAGATGTTAATTCTACTATTCTCGACAGCTTTCAAAATTCAGAAGTAAGCATTGAATCGCGCTACGCACGCGATGAGGTTTTCCTTCAGGATGATAATAACCGAGTAAGCCTTGGTACTACAAAGTGGCCTATCATAACCCTTAAATATACGCACGGGTTTAGCGGGGTTTTTGGAAGTGATTTTGAGTATGACAAGTTGAAATTAGGAATTACAAAAAGGATTAAGACAGGTCCTTTGGGCGTGGGTTACCTTAACCTGACAGGTGAATATATTTTTGATACGTTACCGTACCCCATGTTAGGCCTTCACCTGGGTAATCAGTCACCAATATATTCTTCCGTACTTTATAGCCTTATGAATTATGGTGAGTTCGTGAGCGATCATTATGCTGCACTTCAGTATCAACAATACCTCGAAGGCTTTCTGCTTAACAGAATTCCGTTGTTGAATAAGTTAAAGTGGCGATTGTTAGCCACTTCTAATGTTATTATGGGCGGAATGCGGCAATCCAATCAGGATTTGATTTCTACTGTTTCTCCTGATGGTTCAGAAACTTTGCCTGTTGGATTTTTTAAAAATGGAAAACCGTATGTGGAGTTGGGGTATGGTGTAGAGAATATTTTCAAACTCCTGCGGGTAGATTTTGTTCATCGTTTGTCATACCTCGATAATCCGAACGCCCGCAAGTTTGGCGTGCTGTTTACCATTCAACTCCAGCTCTAAGATTGATAGTATTCTTTGTGTTGGCCACTTAAAAGAATGATAGGAAAAGTCGATATTTGCGTTCCAAAATGAATGTTGTTCAATGAGTTCAGTTAAAATAACCTTACCCGATGGTTCTGCGCGGGAGTATCCGAAAGGCGTAAAGGGAATAGAAATAGCACAAAGCATTAGTGAAGGGTTGGCCCGCAACGCGCTTTCTGTTGAAGTGAATGGCGAGATCTGGGATCTAAGCCGACCGATTGATTCTGATTCTTCCATAAAGATTTTTACGTGGAATGATAAGGGCGGTAAATATGCTTTCTGGCATTCATCAGCACACCTTTTCGCTGAAGCTCTGGAAGCTTTATATCCTGGGGTTAAGTTTGGAATTGGACCTCCCATCGAGAATGGTTTTTATTATGATGTTGATCTGGGCGATAAGCCTTTTGGTGATGAAGAACTAGTTGCCGTTGAAAAGAAGATGGTTGAGTTGGCTAAAACCAACAATGCCTTTGTGCGAAGCGATGTCTCAAAAAAGGAAGCCATCGAATATTTTACTAAGAAAGGCGATGAGTATAAACTCGAATTGATTGATGGTCTGGCAGATGGTTCGATCACGTTTTATAAGCAAGGCAATTTTGTTGATCTATGCCGGGGTCCGCACATTCCAACTACAGGTCCGATTAAGGCTATTAAACTATTGAGTGTTGCCGGAGCTTACTGGCGCGGGAACGAAAAGAATAAAATGCTCAAGCGCATTTATGGCATTACGTTTCCTAAACAAAAAGAATTGGAGGAGTATCTCCACATGTTGGAAGAAGCCAAAAAGCGAGACCATAGAAAGCTTGGTAAAGAATTGGAGTTGTTTGCGTTTTCTGAAAAAGTAGGGATGGGGCTTCCGCTTTGGTTGCCGAAAGGTACCATTCTGCGCGAGCGTCTTGAGCAATTTATGCGCAAGGCACAAATCAGGGCGGGCTATGAGCCTGTGGTTACACCGCACATTGGAAGTAAGCAGCTATATGTTACCTCCGGGCATTATGAAAAGTATGGAAAGGATTCATTCCAACCGATCCATACACCCGATGAGAGTGAGGAGTTCCTACTCAAGCCGATGAACTGTCCGCATCATTGCGAGATCTATAAAGTAAAACCTCGTTCCTATAAAGATCTTCCAATTCGGTTCGCTGAGTTTGGAACCGTATATCGGTATGAACAAAGCGGAGAACTTCATGGATTAACGCGCGTACGTGGGTTTACGCAAGATGATGCACATATCTTCTGCCGGCCTGATCAGGTAAAATCAGAATTCATTAAAGTAATAGATCTTGTTTTGTTCGTTTTCAAAAGTTTAGGATTTGAAAACTATACCGCTCAGGTATCCCTGCGTGATCCTGAAAATAAAGCCAAGTACATTGGCGGTGATGAACTCTGGGAACGAGCAGAGCGCGAGATTCAGGAAGCGGCTGATGAGCGCGGTTTAAAAACAGTGGCCGTGAAGGGAGAGGCTGCCTTCTATGGTCCCAAACTCGACTTCATGGTTAAAGATGCGCTGGGCAGAAGCTGGCAACTGGGCACTATCCAGGTTGATTATCAGTTGCCGCAGCGATTTGAGTTGGAATATGTTGGCGCGGATAACCAAAAGCATACACCAGTGATGATCCATCGGGCTCCTTTTGGCTCCCTGGAAAGGTTTGTGGCGGTTTTGATTGAGCATTGTGCGGGTAACTTTCCTTTATGGCTGGCACCCGAGCAGATTGCCGTATTGCCGATTTCCGAGCGGTTTAATGAGTATGGTCAGAAGGTCCTGGATATTTTAAAAAACAGCGATATCAGGGGTTTTTTAGACGATCGAAACGAAAAAATTGGCCGTAAAATCAGGGATGCAGAGGTTAGCAAAGTGCCTTTTATGCTGTTGGTAGGTGAAAAAGAAGCTTTAGAAAATAAGGTAGCGGTTAGAAGACATGGGGAAGGCGATAAGGGAGTTATGGATTTGACTGAATTTGTAACTCAATTTTCTCATGAATTCAGTCTTCCAGCTTCGTTTTAGAGTTTTGATAAAAGGAAAAAAGAGCGATATTTGCAGCCTGTTTTTAAAAAAGTAAGAACTTAAACCCAACGAGTGGCAATATTTCCAGGTAATGACCGCCCGAGGCCTTTTGTGAGAGGTCCGCGCAGAGTAGTTGAAGAACCTTATCGAGTTAATGAGAGAATCCTCGCTCCGCGCGTGCGGGTAGTAGGAGAGAATATTAAGGTAGATGTTTATCCAACTTCCGTAGCCATTAAAATGGCCCAGGAACAAGGACTTGACTTGGTTGAGATTTCACCGAATGCAGACCCTCCGGTTTGCAAAGTCATTGACTACTCCAAGTTTAAGTACGAGCAGAAAAAGAAACAGAAAGAGATCAAGGCCAATGCCCAGAAGACAGTCTTGAAGGAGATTCGCTTCGGGCCAAATACCGATGACCATGATTTTAACTTTAAATTGAAGCATGCCGAAAACTTCCTAAAAGAAGGAGCAAAAGTTAAAGCATACGTTCATTTTGCTGGTCGGTCGATTGTATATAAAGAGCGTGGCGAGATCTTGTTATTAAAGTTCGCGCAAGCACTGGAAGAAATGGGGAAAGTAGAACAGTTACCCAAATTGGAAGGCAAGCGAATGTATATGATGGTTGCGCCTAAAGGAAAGAAGTAACAAGTTGATTTTAAATTTATAAGTAATGCCTAAGTTAAAAACAAAGTCAGGAGCCAAGAAGCGTTTTAAAGTTACCGGCACAGGTAAGATTAAGCGCAAGCGGGCATACAAGAGTCACATCCTGACAAAGAAAGGAACTAAGCAGAAGAGAAGATTAAGCCACGCTACCACCGTTAAGAAAGTTGACGAGAGTAACGTAAAGTTCATGCTTCCG
>DAOOCD010000198.1:0-6894 GCA_035408225.1 Cyclobacteriaceae bacterium
GATGCAACGTGTGAAGTGCAAAGGGAACTTCAGAAGTATAAAACGCACCATAATTAGGAAAATCAGGCTTATCGGTAGGAACAAAACTAACTTGATACAAGTAAGAATTACTCTTATTGTAACTAGCCCATAAATGGGAAGGTAGTGCGGCAAACTCACAAAGCGATAATTTTAGTTGTGATGCTTTTAATACTTCCTTGCTCGTTGCCGGGAAAAGGGTTAAGAACTCATCTGCCCGGGCACCATATTTTTTTGTTGCTTGTTGTTTGAACTTTTCAGCAGGCATATTGGAATTACCCCGCAAGCTTGCATCACCGGTAACCCAACCTGTAAGCAAAGGAACATCGTTGTGCTTGCCTTGTTGAAAATGGGCCAACAGATTTGTTGGCAAAACATAATCTTCAAGTACCGGGGTGAACGCATCTCTGGGAATAAGTGCGGCCACCTTTTGAATTTCTTCAGCACTTAACTTCCGAAGTTCAGCCAGGCTATGTGCTTGTGCTTTTTGCGCAAATACAATCCCTGAATTCTCGGCCTGCGGTAATCTTCTGCCTATTGAACTTCCTAACAATCCACCGCTCTGTGCAATGGCTCTGTGAAAAAGTCCTTTGCCCAAGGGCGAAGCTACCAGCGCATTAATGCTAAACGATCCTGCCGACTGACCGGCAATAGTCACGTTGCCTGGATCACCTCCAAAGGCAGCGATATTATTTTGTACCCACCGAAGAGCAGCTAGCTGATCAAGAAATGCATAGTTACCTGAAGACTTTGTTCCGGATTCTTTGGTGAGTTCAGGATGTGCTAAAAAGCCAAAAGGCCCTACCCGGTAATTGATACTTACAAAGACGATTCCTTGTTTAGCCATCTCTTCACCATCATACACGGCACAAGCAGCCGAGCCAGAAACAAATCCACCGCCATAAATCCAGACAAACACCGGCAGTTTATCATTTTTACTTTTGCCTTTGCTCCAGATGTTCAGGTAAAGACAATCTTCACTTAAGGGTTCAGGTGGTGCAATAAATTCTTCAGTCCACATCATAAACGGAACCGGCTTACCTTGCATCGGACTAGCTGAAAAGTTTTCGCACGCACGCGTACCCGACCAATTGGTGACTGGCTGCGGTGCCTTCCATCTGAGATCACCTATAGGTGGAGCAGCAAAAGGCACTCCTTTAAAAATTGACACATCTCCTTTCTTTACTCCTGAGATAAGACCATTCTCAATCTTTGCAACAGGCGCCTGAGAAAAACTTTTATAAGGTGCGAATGCAATAAGTAAAGCAGTTGATATAATTTTCAGCATCTGATTCTATTAAATACTAGTAGAAAACCTTATTAAGGAAGCTTATAATTTTATTGATGGCTTCAGGAGCATCCTTTTCAAAACTTGTTCCTAAAAACTGATTTGAACCAGAATCAAGATAAGCGTGAGGTCTTCCGGCATATTCCCAGTATTCCACAGAATGTCCGGCTGACTTTAATCTATTTGCAAAATCCTGTACGGAAGCAGGTGTTGTAAGATCATCTTTACTACCCACAGCACATAGCATTGGCGGAAGTTTCCTTGTACCTGAATTCGGGATGTTATAAATAGGTGAAACCGCTTTATAATATTCGGGATTGTTTTGAACATTAATCTTGTCACCAAAAATTCCCCGCGGTGTTGCCTGGCCCATGCTCCAGAAAAAATTTCCAGCTGTTTCAAATCCATCCGAACCATCGCCTTTAGAGCCAAGACATGGTTTATATAATTCTGCAGCCGGATAATTAAAGACGGCCGCTTGTACGCGGAGTCCCTTCTTTTTAGCTACTTGTTCAGCAGTTTTGCCAACAGGCAGGTAAGTCGGCCTAAATCCAAACGATGATCCTTCAAATCCATCAGACTCCAGTCGATCTCCCATCGTAACAATCATAGCTGCAAGGTGCCCACCGGCACTATCGCCTGAGACTGCGAGCTTAGAAGGATCACCTTTGTAGTTAGAAATATTATCCTTTATCCAAAGCACAGCACCAAAAACGTCTTCCACAATCTGGTTCATAGTGGTTGTGTTGTTGTTGGTTGGCAGTAGTCGATAGTTGACATTGCAAACAACATATTCACCATGCTCCACCATGTATTTCGACATTTCGTCCATGATGGTTTCATTATTGATCAGCCAGCCACCACCATGATAAATGACATAAACAGGATATTTCTTTTTTCCCGTATCCGGGGTATAAATATCCATGGTAAGACTATACCCTTCCGGTTTGGCCCATTCAATATTTTGAACAACAGAATACTTATTGAGGGATTGGGCAAACGTATGCCAACCTGTAATCAGTAAAATAATCAATAACAAAGATGATCTTCTCATAGCAATTCTAATTAGAAGGCTTTTTCAATTTGGGTTCATTGAGTACAAACATACGCATCCGTACATCAGCTTCTGGTCTATCGGATTTATTGGTCTTCGTTGCTGCGATTTTATCAAGCACATCAAAACCCTGCACCAGTTCGCCATATACTGTGTATCCACCATCGAGATGGGGGGTACCGCCCACGGTGGTGTACAATTTTTTCTGATCATCATTCAAGGTTAATTTCCGCTGAACAATCGCGCTGTCTAACTGGGTAGTACGCCACGGTTTTCGTTGCACGATGTAAAACTGGCAATTGCTGCTTGCTTTTTCGGGATTGTTATCACGGGCAGCTGCAAGTGCACCCCGTTTGTGATAAATGCCTTGCTCCGTTCTGAATTCGGCAGGAATTCGATCGCCCGGAGCGGAACCATTTCCTAGCATTTGTCCGGGTTGTGTCTTCTTGCTAGTCGGATCTCCCCCCTGAATCATAAAATTATTGATCACCCGATGAAACATCAGGCTATCATAGAATCCGGATTTTACTTTGCTGATAAAATTGTCGCGGTGAAGTGGAGTTTCATTGTAGAGCTTTACCACCATGTTGCCCTGATCGGTCATAATCAACACGTGGTAACTGCCATCTTTTTTATTGATGGTCTTGCCATACTTTTTAATAGATGCCTTTTCATCTTTCGAAAATTTCCGAAACGGTTTTTGACTAAAGCAATCAACAACAATAAATAAAATCAGGCAGGATAAAACTAGGCTCCGCATAGAATAAATCAAGAATTAATTGGCGACACCGGCATAGGATTGACGAACTATTTTGCCATTCTGAATAATAAATGTGTCGGTAGCGTACGATAACGTAAACACAGGAGTCGTTGCATGCCAAAGAATATAGCCAACATCCTTAACCACAACCGATTTATCAAGCACCAGGGTCGATGAGTCTTTTGGGAATGCTGCAAATGCACTGACAAAGTTTTCACGAATCTCTTCGAGTCCCTTATAGGTAGCATCAGGAGTGATCAATACTGATTCCTCGGTGTAGTCTTCCATCGTAGCTTCAAGATCATTTGCTTGAAAGGCTACCCAATGATGGTCAAGGATTTCTCTGGTTTTATCTTCACTGATTCCGGAGCTCGTCTTCTCTGGGGTGCATGCAACGAATCCACAAAAGAGAAGTAAAAAGATAATTGGTTTCATAGGTTGGATCATTAATGACTGTTTAAAAATACTAAGCATCAACTGTATTCCACAATAATTTATTCATACGGTGCCTGATTTGTGGCTATCGCTCAGTTGATAATATCAATGGATACACAGTTGCAATCCCTCCAATGCCTCGTCATTTTGGGTTGTTGATCAACAATCTGTACCTTAACAGTGGCACTTAACAATTATTAACAAAATTATAAAATGATCAACAGGCGCAAATTTATAAAGTTGGCTACTACAGGTTTAACCGGCCTTACCGTTAGTAATGCAGGCATTGCCGGCATTCTATCCCAAAAGAAAAACCTTGGCGTAGCCCTGGTAGGGCTTGGCTATTACAGCACCGATCTGCTCGCCCCAGCCTTGCAACTTACCAAAAACTGTTTCCTGGCTGGTATTGTAACTGGCACTCCGGCCAAAGCAGAACAATGGAAACACGAATACAACCTGACTGATAAGAATATCTACAACTATAAAAATTTCGATTCAATTGCCAACAATCCGGATATTGACATTGTCTATGTTGTTTTACCTCCGTCCATGCATGCCGAATACGTTATCCGTGCAGCCAATGCCGGCAAGCATGTTTGGTGCGAGAAACCGATGGCCATGACAGTGGCTGAATGTCAAAAAATGATTGACGCTTGTAAAAAAAACAATGTAACACTGAGCATTGGGTATCGTATGCACCACGAACCTAATACAAAGCAAATCATTCAGTTCAGAAAGGAGTTAACGTATGGCTCTGTTTTAAAAGTGGAAGCTGCCGCGGGCTATTTTGATCCACGTACCGATCATTGGAAACAAAATAAAAGTATGGGTGGTGGCTCTATGTACGATATGGGTGTCTATCCGCTTAATGCTACCCGCTACAGTACAGGGCTTGAACCCATTGCAGTTACTGCTCGACAATCCACCACCCGCCCTGCCATCTACAAAGAAGTTGACGAAACCATGCAATTCGATCTCGAGTTTCCAGGTGGAGTGACAGCGAAGTGTGAAACCAGTTTTGGAAAGAACCTTAATGATCTTCAGGTTACCTGTTCAAAAGGATGGTATAAGCTCTCTCCTTTTCAGTCGTACAGTGGCATCAACGGAATAACAAGTGATGGAAAAAAACTAACAGCTGCTATCCCTAACCAACAGGCCCGGCAAATGGATGACGATGCGCTTTCCATCATGAACAAAACTCCTATGCTCGTGCCTGGAGAAGAAGGATTGAAGGATATACGGGTGGTCGAAGCTATCTATCGTTCTGTTGCACAAAATAGAAAGATAGAAATCAGTTAAAAATCAGTATCCGCTTTATTCAGATTTAATTCCTTAATCCAGATGTTGCGATAAAGAACATCGTGCCCTTCGGCTTGTAGTTTCAATCCACCGGGGCGATCTGTAATTCCTTTACCTCCATCATTACCACCATCCTGGCCAGAGTTTGGTCCGCCAAAAACCTGGCTAATGACCTGATTGGTATGTGCTTTTTTGCCATTGAAGTATACTGTTACCATAGGTTTCTCAACCAGCTTACCTTTTTTGAAACGGGCTGCGCGGAATACGATATCGTAGGAATTCCATTTGCCCAAACCATTGTAAGCAAAATACGGTGACTTACTTTCATTAATCACCGCCCCCAATCCATGAGATGTTGAGTCTCCATCGAGCACTTGAATTTCATAACGGTTTTGTAAATACACACCGCTGTTACCCCCTGGCTTGACAATCAGAAACTCAACATGAGCCCGAAAATCACGAAACTCTTTTTTAGTAACGATATCCGCAGCACCATATAACCCACCGGCTGCTGCAGGGTCGTTTGAGTTTACAACTGAACCGCCATCCACCGGATCCGTTTGCACAATCCATTTAATAGGAAGTGTGGCCGCAAATCTTGGCCCTTGCCAATAAGTCCATTTTGCGTCCAGCATTTCTCTGCTCCCATCCAAAAATACTTCCGCACCGGCAGGAGCCTTAGCACCCACTCCCAATTGAGCGTGCGCAAGCATGGGTAAAAAGAAGAACACAAATCCAATTGCCGAATTGCGGAGAGTTTTCATAATCAATAAATAAAATTTATAATCATGAGCATATTACTCATGAATTAGCGAATAAAACAAAGCTATCAACTTATTACCAGCTTGCGGGATTTATATTTTTAGCGGCCCGTAGAATATCGATACGGCTGATTTGTCCGATTAACACCCCGTTTTCTACTACGGGCATTCTGCGGATTGCGGAATTCAAAAACTCTGTAGCCGCATCCACCACCGTGTTATCAGGGGACAAGGTTTTTACATCGCGGGTCATGTAGTCAGAAACGATGGGTGAATTCATTGGTAAATTATGATAAGCCTGATCCACTACAATCCGCAAACAATCTTTTTCAGAGATAATGCCTACCAACTTCCGGTTTTCATCTAACACGGGTGCTCCTGAAATTCGTTTTTCAATCATAATATTGATTACCTCGTTGATCGATTGATCGGGTCGTAAAGTTACCAGGTGTTGCTGCTGCACCATATACTTTACGATCGATTCGTACTTCGGCTGTCCGGCTGCAAGCTCTTCTTTGCTTTTCATTTCGGGTTTGAAATTCATGATTTGGTAGGTTTAAGGTTATAGAAATATAAGAATTATCATAAAATAGTCAAAGGCATCGGCCCTGTCCGCAGTAACGAATCTGACAATACTGCCTATTTTAAGCCCTGCGTCCTTCTAATAAAATTCTAATGTTCAGTAAATCGAGTCGCACAGTTAAAACTTATTTGGTTTTCTACGCATCTGCAGGTAGTTTCAATTTCCCAAATTATGATTCACACTATGAGATTAGTTTTGATTGCATGTCTGGTATTAAGCAGTAGCATTCTCGCCCTTGCTCAGGAGTCAAGAGAGCAGGTAATGGAAAAACGTACCCGTGAAATGCACCGTGTTCTGGGATTGAATGACCGGGCTGCGTGGAAGAAATTTATTAAGGAGAATTATACCCAGGCCTTGATCGATAAACCGATGCGGGCAAAAGTTCAAACCAGCGATAACGGTTCTGATAAAAGTTCCGAGACGAGTTCTGCTGATAACCTGGAAGCCAAAGTTGGTATGTTTGAAAGACTTCACAACGATTTTGGAGACAGCAAAATTACATCGCTAAAAGTCATTGGTGACGATGTTGAAATGATTGTGTTGGGCGACATGGGATTGAAGGGTACATTCAGGCTAAAATTTGATGTAGCAAAGCCATACCTGATTAGCGGATTAGGAATCTCTGCTGATAATTAGAAAGCAAGCTCTTTGTTTCCCTGAAAGATTCGCAGGTAAAAATTCGTTATTTTTATAACG
>DAOOCD010000199.1:0-6874 GCA_035408225.1 Cyclobacteriaceae bacterium
GGGGCTTCCTTGATTGAATTGGTTCACACAGCAAGTCTTGTGCATGATGATGTGGTTGATAATTCAAATTACCGCAGAAGCTTTTTTTCCGTGAATGCGCTTTGGAAAAATAAGATAGCCGTTTTAGTGGGTGACTTTCTTCTTACCAGGGGATTATTTCTTGCTCTTGAACATAAGGATTATGAGCTATTAGGCATTTGTACCGAGGCCGTTAAAGAAATGAGTGAGGGTGAGTTGCTGCAAATGGAGAAAGCCCGCCAATTAGATATCATCGAAGATATTTACTATGAAATTATACGCCAGAAGACCGCTTCATTGATTGCTTCTTGTTGTGCAATAGGGGCTTCATCGTCTAATGCTTCACCTGAATGGATAGCTAAGATGAAAAAATTTGGTGAGTGTGTAGGAATGGCCTTTCAGATAAAAGACGATCTTTTTGATTATGGCGATGATGAAATTGGAAAGCCGGTAGGCATCGATATCAAGGAGAAAAAGATGACCCTGCCCTTGATTTATTCTCTTTCAAAAGCCTCCTGGTTAGAAAAAAGAAAAATCATAGGGATAGTTAAAAACAATAGTGAAGACGCGAACAAAATAAAGCATGTGATTGATTTTGTAAAAAAGTCAGGAGGTATTGACTACGCGAACCAGAAGATGACTGAGTATTACAAACAGGCAATGACAATTTTGGATGAACTACCTTCCTCAGAATACAAAACTTCACTGTCTGATCTTGTACAGTTTACGATTGAGCGAAAGAACTAGGTCAGTTTAACCCGTTCGCGGCCGGCCTCTAAAATGGCATAGTCTTTAAACCGAGCGTAAAGTGGCTGCTCTAAAATTTGGGAAGCCGGGCCTATGTTTGAAGGAGTGAAGTTCCCTTCCATCTCCCACCATTTTTTGGCATTAGCGCGGGCTTCCGTTTTATCCACGTCAAAATAGTTGATGATGGAGTCAGAAACGATCCACGGTTTTGCTATGGTTGCATATTTTTCAAAGATCATAGACCGCATTTGAGTACCGCTAGATTGATTTTTAAAATGCGACTGGGTGTAGGACATAGTCTCCGGTTCGGTCATAATCATATCCCAATATTTTTTTGACGTAACTACCTGGGCTGTAGTAAGTAAATACCCATATCCCTTTTCAATTGGCTCCTTGGTAATTTGGCAACTTGCCCTGAATTCCTTCTTTTTCTTGCCAAACAAAGTATCTAATAGTGCCATAACCTTCGGTTTATATACTTAGATACTTCGAAACGGATAAATAGTTGCATGGCAACCCCTTTTTTTTGATCAAACTGTCAAAAAAAGGTTGTGAACCGGATGTTTTGGCAATAAGTGACTCAGGTTCCTTTAGTTGTTCCAGCTTTCTTTACCTGAACAAGCTTTTCGTGTTTCGTGAAAAAATCTTCTAATTGACTAACTGGCAGCTTCTTGGCAATAATCTTCTTTTTATTGTCAAGGATATAAATGGCTGGAGTTGTATCGGAGTGGTAAAGTTTAGAATAATGCTGTGGAATATACGACCGTGGGCCATTAACTGTAATCCAGGGTGTCTTCATTTCTTTTATGAAGTCTTTCATTTTTTGGAGGGAAGTATCAGAGGATACGGCATACACTTCAAAATCAAACTTAGTACGGTTCTTATTGTAAAAGTCCACCAGTTTGGGGGTTTCTTCCCGGCAATGGCCACAATCAGGATCAAAAATCCAAAGGATGGTGTACTTGTTTTTAATGTCATACATCGAGTGGGGCTGAAGGGTAAGATCTTGCATGATCAGGTTGGCACCGGTTTTACCAACCAGGCTACCCCGCAGTTTATCAGCATAGTCTTTCAGATTTTGCTTGATCTTATCACTCACCCAATAGTTCATTTCACCTGAAGCGAAATATTTATCATACAGCCGAACATAAACTTCGTCCAGGCCCATGATATCAGGACTTTGATACATGAAGACGCAATTCCAAACCAGGTATTTATAAGTCTCAGGATTCTTTTTTGCCCGGGCTACCATTTTATCGATAGCCATCATAATCGTATCCGGAATAGGGGCATAAAGCTTATTCAGGTATTCTTTAATTTTCTCCTGGTAGATGGGGCGTGGTAAACGTAACAAGGCATCATCCGCCAGGTCAAACTTGTCAAAGAAGTGCTCGCGATAGTAGCGAAGCTGAAATGTAGAATCGATGGTGCCATCCGCTTTTTTAGGTGGGGTCGGGGCCTCAATGGTTTGGGTTGCTTTTAATAAGCGTGCGGTAAGTGTAGTGGGGTGCTTTGCAATCAAATCGTTTTGATAGCTGACAACCTTATCATTAATTTTTGCAAATGATTCCCGGGCAGGTTTCTTTTGATCTTCATTAAGTGTACTGTCTTTAAGGATTTTAATAAAAGGATCAGCTTCCTTACCACGTTCCATATTGAAGTGAATGTTTTCAAAAAATAGTTGGTTATCTTCATCACCTTTTACAACAGCTGTTTTAAGAAAATCTTCTGAGTTTCCTTCAATCGAAAACTTTTGGTTTGAGCTGACAACGAAATCAAAAATCTTGGATTTACCGAGCACAAGAAAATAGACTCCTTGTGGCAGCAAGGTTGAATTGTTGAATGTAAATGCACCCGAAACGTTCGCCCGGGCTGTGTCTTTCACATAGGTTTGTTCACCATAGTAATGACCCAGATACACGGTAGTATCTTCCCAGCCTTTGATCTTAAAATCGATCTTATAGCCAGATTGTGCAATAGACTGAGAAAAAACACCCAGGAGTAAGATAATCAGCAGTCGCATTTTCCGTTTAGAATTAGAGTTTGACAAATTTCTAAAATTCAAAGGTCTTTACAAGGACAATTAATAGGCCAAAGTTTAAGAAGGTAAGTTCCTCTATTTTCTGACACCGTCTCTATCCCTTATGCACTATCAACTTTTAAAATTACTTTTGCAGCGCTAAAAAATGTCGTTATACGTATCCCATCTTACTAAAATTTATAGGCAGCAAAAGGCTGTTAATGACATTTCGTTTTCTATTGAGAAAGGGGAGATTGTGGGCTTTTTAGGTCCCAATGGTGCCGGAAAATCTACCACAATGAAGATTGCCACGGGCTATCTGCCACCAACTACGGGAACAGTTCAGGTCAATGGGTTGGATGTAACCACTCACTCGCTTCAAGTGCGCAAAATGATGGGCTACCTGCCAGAACACAATCCATTATACCTGGATATGTTCGTGCATGAGTATCTGCATTTTGTTGGAAAGGTCTTTGATATCTCTTCGTCAACATTAAAATCCAGAATTCCTGAGATCATTGGGTTGTGTGGACTTGGTCGGGAACAGAACAAAAGAATTGAAGAACTTTCGAAAGGATACCGGCAACGTGTGGGACTTGCCCAGGCGTTGATTCACAATCCTGATGTGTTGATCCTGGATGAACCCACCACCGGATTGGATCCCAACCAGATTTTAGAAATCCGAAAACTGATTAAAGAGATCAGTCGGGATAAGACGGTTATTTTTTCTACCCATATCATGCAAGAGGTGCAGGCGATTTGCGATCGGGTGATTGTTATCAATCAAGGGGAGATCGTAGCTGATGATAAAGTGGCTAATCTGCTGAAGCGCCAGAGTCATGTATATGTTGTAGTGGAATTTGAAGGCGAAGTAAATGAAAGTGAATTGTTAGCCCTTGACGGAGTTGAGAGCGTGACAAGTATGCAGAAAGGGTTATACCGCCTTGCGGCTCGTGAAGGATCCGATTTAAGGCCAGAGGTTTTTCGTTTAGCCGCTGACAGAAATCTTTCGCTGATCGGCTTGCGCCAGGAAGAAAACAGTCTCGAAGAAATTTTCAGATCATTAACTGCAAAAGACACAGCATGATCCAGGTTTTCGCGAAAGAATTTAACAGCTTCTTAAACTCCCTGATTGCCTACATCGTAATCGGAGCATTCCTTACAGGCATTGGCTTGCTCATGTGGGTATTCCCTGAAACTTCTGTTTTGGATTATGGCTTTGCGGACCTTGATACCTTATTTTCAATGGGTCCCTATGTGTTTATATTTTTAATTCCCGCCATTACGATGAAGAGTTTTGCTGAGGAGAAAAAGATGGGCACGCTTGAATTGCTCCTGACCAAACCGTTGAGTGACTGGAATGTAGTTCTCGGAAAATTTCTCGCGGCCTGGGCACTCGTTTTTCTGGCGTTGGTTCCCACGGTGATTTACTATTACTCGGTGTATCGGTTGGGTAATCCAATAGGTAATATTGATTCAGCTGGCGTTATGGGTTCGTACATTGGATTAGCACTGCTCGCCATGGTATTCTGTGCCATTGGGCTTTTAGCTTCGTCCCTTACTGCGAACCAGATCGTATCATTTATTCTGGCTGCCTTCTTGTGTTTTATTGTTTACATGGGATTTGATTCACTCTCTTCGTTCGGAGGAAATTTTGCATTAGCAGTTAAACAAGTAGGTATTCTTTATCATTATGAGTCTCTCAGCAAGGGACTTATTGATAGTTGGGATGTTATTTATTTCCTCAGCGTTACCGGATTAATTTTACTTACAACCAAAGTGGTTATTAGCAGCAGACAATGGTAATGTGGATGAAAAGTAAAAAGACAGGTGATTTATTGTTACTGGCCAATGGGCTGGTGCTGGTGATCCTGGTTAATATAATTGCATCTTTTTATTTTTTCCGTATCGACCTGACAGAAGAGAAACGGTACACGATTCAGCCTCAGACTAAAGCTATCCTAAAGAATTTAGAAGAAGTTGTATTTGTTGAAGTCTTTTTGGAGGGTGAAGACCTTAATCCGGAGTTCAGGCGCTTTCAGAAATCCATTCGCGAAACCCTGGAAGAATTCAGGATTTACTCGGACAATAAAATTCAATACGCATTTACAGATCCTTTGCAGGCAGCCAATGAAAAGGCTCGAAATGAATTTATTGCCGAATTGAATTCAAAAGGAGTTAGTCCGCGCAATGTTATTGAAACCCGCGATGGGCAGCGCGTGGAAAAGTTTGTTTTTCCGGGAGCGCTGATTTCGTATGAAGGTTTTGAAACCGGAGTGATGTTGTTAAAGGGAAGCCGGGCGCAAAACATAAACCCATCGATGGAAGGGATTGAGTTTGAACTCGCTAATGCCATTCATAAGTTGAGCAATGTTAATCGGAAACGAGTCGGGCTCCTCACTGGTCATGGCGAATTGGATAGTCTCGAGTTTGCGAGTTTCAATAATGCGTTGCTGGATCAATATGATGTATTTAAAGTTTCACTTTCACGAAAAGGTGCTCTTACGGGATATGATCTGTTAATCATAGCTAAACCAACCAAGCCTTTTTCGAATCAGGATAAGTATAAACTGGATCAGTATCTTATGCGCGGGGGTAAAATTCTTTTTTTACTGGATCGCCTGGATGCAGACATGAATCGCGCTTCTGAAGAAGATTACTTTGCGTTCCCGTATGATCTGAATCTGGATGATCAACTATTTAAATATGGGGTTAGAATAAACCCTGATCTTATTCAGGATGCTGTATCTGGAAAGTACCCGGTGGTAGTGGGTGGAGAAAGCAACCGGCCCCAGATCATGCAGATGGATTGGCCATTCTTCCCGCTCATTAATCAATATGCAATTCACCCCATAACGCGGAATCTCGATGCTTCCTTACTGAAGTTTGTAAGCAGTATAGATACCGTAAAAGCAACCGGAGTGAGAAAGACACCATTATTATTTTCTTCGCAGTATTCAAGAAAGGTTACTGCGCCAGTCAAGGTAGGAGTCAATGATCTGCGCAAGCAAATGCAGGAAGGTAGTTTTGACTCAGGGAAGATTCCTGTCAGTTACTTGTTAGAAGGTGAATTCACTTCCTTGTATAAAAACCGGTTCGGACCGGAAGGTGTCGATACTGCAGACTTTAGAGCCCAGAGTATTCCAACTAAAATAATTGTTGTTGCAGATGGTGACCTTGCCCGAAACGATGTAAACCCACGCGATGGAAATCCCCAACAATTGGGACTTGATCCATTCACACAATACACTTTTGCGAATCAGGATTTGCTCTTAAATATGGTTGCTTACCTGGTGGAGGAAGATGGGTTGATCAAGGCCAGAAACAAAGAGATTAAAGTAAGACCATTGGACAAAGAGAAAATCCGGAGTGAGCGATCGTTTTGGCAGGTTATCAATTTAGTGTTACCGATGGTGGCATTAGTTATTTTTGGTATTGTTCGCGCCTATTGGCGGAAAGTAAAATATACACGCTTCTGATCATGCAAGCGAAAAGGAATTTACAGTTGTTGGGTTCACTGGTTATTTTGACTAGTCTTTGTTTTGTTTTCATTTTTATTGGGAACAGAAGCAACACGATTGAAGTAGATAAGGATCTTTTTCGGGTAGAAGATCAAACGCAAATAAATAAAGTGGTGTTGGAGTCTTCTGGTAAACAGGTTGAACTTCGTTATGATGGTTCAAAATGGGTCGTGAATAATTCATTTGAAGCAGATCGTCAGTTGGTGACAGTATTTTTCGCCACCATCATGCAGGCTGAGCCCAAGCGACCCGTATCAGAAGCACTTCAGGATTCAGTAAATCAATACATTCAGAGAAATGGAATCCATATTAAACTTTTAGAAGGTGAAACTGTGGTCAAGGATTTTTGGGCTAGTGGGAATGATCGCAAAACCGAGACGTACTTTCAACTGCCCGGAGACAAAACGCCTTATATGGTAACGATACCCGGTTATCGTGTTTATGTAGCATCTATCTTGAACTGACGGCAAATGATTGGCGTGAGAAACGCATCTTCAACTTCCGGTGGGAAACATTTAAAACATTAAAAGACTCCTTCCCGAAAGACACCCGGGAAGATTTCACCATT
>DAOOCD010000200.1:0-6843 GCA_035408225.1 Cyclobacteriaceae bacterium
CAAGGGCACTGACACATTTATTATGAAATGTCTTCGCTGGCTTTGACCCGCGATCCCAAGTAGTGTGGTGGTGAAGTAGCGATGAAATGCTGTCACTAAGACCTACCCTTTACGGGATTGCGGGTCTCGTTGACGTGCGTGGCAAATCAAAAAGTGTTCTCCTCGCCCGCAATGACAAATTCATTTCGAAGAAATCATTTGCACTTAGTCGTTGATCACCGATCCATTAACCACTACTCACAATTTACTCAACACCTATTCAGTTACTGCTGCTTTTGCCATTACAAGTGGAAAGTTTAGTTTAATGCGGAAGTAGTTACTTGCCTTTCTCTTTTGCTATCCAGCCATTAATTTTTTCTTCCAACAAGACCAGCGGCAAGCTGCCTGAATTTAATACCTGGGTGTGAAATTCTTTTACATTAAACTTATCGCCCAAAGCCACCTCGGCCCGGGTGCGAAGCTCGCGAATTTTGATTTGCCCAATCTTGTAACACAGTGCGGCTCCTGGCGTGGCCATGTACCGCTCTACTTCTACAATGATTTTGTCTTCGGGCTCGGCTTCATTATCTAAGGAATATTGAATAGCCTGTTCGCGTGTCCAGCCCATCGTGTGAATGCCTGTTTCGAGTACGAGTCGGATGGCACGGTGAATTTCCATACTCAGCATACCGAAATATTGATAGGGGTCTTCATACAAACCTAACTCTTTGCCTAACGATTCGGCATACAGTGCCCAGCCCTCAACAAATACACTCATGCTTTCAGGATGCAGAAACTCGGGCAACTGACTATTCTCCTGTTGTAATGAAAGCTGATAGTAATGGCCGGGAATTGCTTCATGCAAAAACAAGGCTTCGTCAGCGTATTTGTTGTAGGTTTTAGCATCCGGTATGGGTACATAGAAAACGCCAGGCCGCGAGCCATTTATGCTGCCGGGTAAAAACTCTGCACTCGCAGATCCTTCGCGAAATGCTTCCGTGCGTTGCACCACGAAACCACCCTTGGGTTTAATTTCAAAAACATTCGTCACGGTTTTTTCTACTTTGTCGCGAATGGCATTGAAGCTGGCAATCACTTCTTCAGGTTTGGTGTATGGCATTTGTTGTTTGCTTGTGCGCACATGATGAAAGAATGCTTTCAGGTCGCCTTTAAAACCCAGTTCGGCTTTTACCTTTTCCATTTCACTACGGATGCGGGCTACTTCATTTTTTCCAAGCTCATGTATTTGCTCGGCCGTCATATTGGTGGTAGTATGATAGCGAATCAGGTAATTGAACGTTTCGCGGCCATTAGGTAAGGCACTGATGCCAGCTGTTTCGCGACCAGCAGGAAGGTAGGTTTGGATCAGGTAATCCTGCAGCATCTTGTACTTAGGAATTATTTTGTCGTTCACCATGCTCGTATACGCTTTTGTCAACCGCTCCTTTTCCGCAGTTGGAAAATCGGTTGGCATGAGTGTAATCGGTGCATAGAATAAATGTTGTTGCAGCGGGTTATTTACAAATCCATCAAGCTGGGGGATCATCTTCTTGATCAGAACTTTTGGCAGCACAATTTTTTGAGCAATGCCTTGATTCATCTTAACAATGCAGGTATCCAAAAAAGGAAGGTAAGCATCAACACGCTTAAGCCAGGTATCATAATCCTGTACGGTGCGGAATGGTTGCAAGCCTGTACCACTGGCTAACGTTGCAAAATATAAATGCAGTGATTGGATCTGCATGAGTGGAAACAGCTCGAACGTAGGCATATCATACATAGGCGAAGCAACCGTTGCAATAGCATTATTGAGTCCTTCCCGTTTTATGGTACAATCCCATTTCATCACGCGCAGGCTCATCCACTGCGAGGAAGTTACTTGAGCAGAGTCGTAGGTATCGATTTGATTCAGAAACTGTGTATAGGCATCGGTCAACTCTTTTATATAAGGTGCAGAAACATAATTGGCAATCTGATCATTGTATTGATTGAAACCGGCTTTGGTCGCTTCCAACGGATTGATTCGTTTTTTAAACTCAGTGTATTCACGAAACAGGCTGTCGATCGGCCTGATGGAGCCTTGTTCGATGGGAGCGGCTTTTTCGCCACAAGAAGCGAGGCAACAGGTAATAAAAATGCAGACCAGTGATTTCATGAATTAGTTAGTTGGTACAGCAAGGTATAAAACGAAGCCCTTTGATAAGAAACTAAATGGTGGATGGTAGAGAAATTATTTAGACGTTGAATGGTAGAGGTTCGAGATTCGAACTTCGAGGATAGACGCCAGAGGCAAAACGAACATCGGACAACCAATAATTAAGAACCAATAAAATTTCAGGAATCAGCCACGGAGTTTTCCTTCCCCATCAGGTATTGGTGGATGCCGGCTGCCGCTTTCTTCGCCTGGCCCATCGCTTGAATAACGGTTGAACCACCCGTGATTGCATCCCCTGCAGCAAACACACCTTTCTTGCTGGTCTCGCAGGTATTATTGTCAACCAAAATTACACCCCACTTGTTCGTGCGAATTTCTGCATCGGTAGAAGGAATGATGGGATTGACACTACAACCCAACGCCATCACCACGGTATCGCAGTCTTCAACAAAAAATTCTCCTGTGGGTGTGGGTTTCTGCCGGCCGGTTTCATCAGGTTCGGAAAGCACCATGCGTTCGCATTTTATTTGCTTCACAAAATTATCATCATCCACAATAAACTCAACTGGATTTGAAAGCCAGCGCCAGAACATCTCCTCTTGTTCGGCATGTTTTAATTCTTCCGATCGGGCCGGTGCCTCCTGATGTGATCTTCGATAATAACATGTGGGCTCTGCTCCTAAACGCTTAGCGGTACGCAGCACATCCATAGCCGTATTGCCGGCACCAATCACTGCCACTTTCTTTCCTGAGAAAACCGGGGTACTGTAATTAGGGAAACGATTCGCTTCCATCAGGTAAATGCGGGTAAGGTATTCATTCGCTGAATATACTCCGTTGGCATTTGAGCCCGGCACATCGAGCATGCGGGGCAACCCCGCACCGGTTCCGATTAACACAGCATCAAATCCCTCCTTATATAGTAAATCTTCCAATGTAAATATTTTCCCAATCACCATGTTATACACAAAGCGAATCCCCAGCTTGGTAAGAAAGCGAATGTCCTCATCAATAACTTTTATAGGCAACCGAAAACGCGGTATACCATATACCAATACGCCACCAGCCCGATGCGATGCTTCGAACACAGTTACTTCATGCCCTTGTATCGCCAATGCGTATGCAGCTGAAAGTCCGGCCGGACCCGATCCAATAATTGCAACTCTTTTTCCGGTCGGCTCTTGAATGGTTGGTATTTCGAATAAACCATGTACCCGTTCATAGTCGGCAGCATACCGTTCAAGATTTCCAATGCCTACAGGAATATTTCTGCGACCCACCACGCACACAGCCTGGCATTGTTTGTCTTGTGGACACACACGGCCACACACGGCAGGCAGAAAATTAGTTTCCCGGATTTTTTTTGCTGCAGCACCCGGATTGCCTTGTTCAATCAGCCTGAGAAAGCCCGGGATATCAATACCGACAGGGCAAGCTCCGATACACGCAGGCGTGGTGCAATGCAGGCAGCGTAAGGATTCGAGTCGCGCCTGTTCATCGGTATATCCAATCGGTACTTCGTCAAAACTATGGATCCTTGATTGCGCAGGACGCAACGGCATTTCCTGATGGGCAATCATTGACCGTTCGCGCTTATTTAATACATGAGGCTGTGTCATTGTGTTCTCGTTCAAATGTTCATACTGTCAAAGGCTACCTTCTCTTGCTTAGCAAACATTTTTTGACGCTTGGTAAGATTTTCAAAATCTACTTTATGTCCGTCAAAGTCGGGGCCGTGGA
The DNA here is from genome assembly GCA_035408225.1 of Cyclobacteriaceae bacterium. GTDB lineage: Bacteria > Bacteroidota > Bacteroidia > Cytophagales > Cyclobacteriaceae > ELB16-189. The sequence goes on from DAOOCD010000200.1 coordinate 3,875, forward strand.
AGCAGGCGAATTTTGTTTCACCACCAACAGTAACACGGCATGCTCCACACATACCTGTGCCATCCACCATGATAGCATTGAGAGATACATAGGTAGGTATGTTTAAGGAACGCGTCATTTCACTCACGGCTTTCATCATCGGCACCGGGCCAACGGCCAACACATAAATTACCTTTTCGCGGGCAAGTACCTGTGATAACGCATCCGTTACAAATCCTTTAAGGCCTGTTGAACCATCATTGGTTGTTATCAATACTTCATCACAAGCCTTGTTCAATTCCGAAATCAAGATCAAACTTTCCTGGGTACGAGCGCCCACAATGCCAATTACTTTATTGCCCAACCCTTGCATGTCTTTGGCGGTAGGGATAATCGCTCCGGTGCCATAACCACCTCCGATGACCACACAGGTGCCTGTAGCTGCCGGAAGTGCAGAACGTTCACCTAAAGGGCCCACCACATCTTCAAAAAAATCACCCTTGTTCATCGCATTCATTTGCGTGGTGGTTTTGCCCACCGCTGAAACGACAATTTCTATGGAGCCCTGTTCACGATTCCATCCGCAAACAGAAAGCGGAATGCGCTCGCTGAGAATGTGTGGGCGGATTATAAGAAATTGCCCACCTTCGATTTTTTTGGCAATCAGTGGGGCATCGATGGTGAAGTGGTAGGTATTGGTACAGAGCAAACGCTTTGATAGAATTTTGTAACTCTGTGAATATTGACGCACATGAAGGGAGGATTGACAGAAGTAAGGAAGAAAATCTTCGGCTTCACGCCTCACGATAAAGGCGCGGTCCCAATTGTGGTGTTCATCGCGGCCTGCTATTGCAAGAAAAGTCTTATAGAGTTTACTTTCATTTTCGCCAGACAGCAACCCTTTTCGTAACATTTTGCCAAGGGCGCGTGCCGCATTTTTCCGTACCAGTACATGCGGGTTCGCTAAAAAACGGAAAACAGCATCAAACATTTTTAACCTAAGCTCTTCACTGAAAGCAGTGGGCCTGTGTTTTTGAACAATCCTGCCTACCGCGTGCAAACCCATGGCAGTAACCTGGTGATTGTTATGTTGGGCAGTAGTGAGAATAGTAGGCACTGCTTTGGCAACTTCGGGCACTTTAAAAAGTGATAGCACCTGCAATAGATTGATAAGATCGTGGTCGTTTTCACGATGCTCATCCAGTTTTGAAAGTATGTAGTCAAGGGCTGGCACTCCATTACGCGCGAGGCTCTTTCCAAAATAGACAGCCGATTCGGTATCGGCCTCCAGAATTTCTTTTAACAAAAATGGAAACATTTCACGTCCACACTTGGCGATAAGTTTTTCTATTCGCACGGCCTGCTTTGGCAAGCTGGTGGTGTTGGAGTGATGAACGTGAAAGAATACCTCTGAAAAGGCTTTGGTCAGCGCTAATTTCTCTTCCAGGGTTAAATCCCTGATTGCTTTAACTGCCTGTAGTCCTTGTGTTACAGATTCTGCCGAATGCGTGTCCAGCGATTGAATAATAATATTTACCCGGTCGTTCGTTTCCATGGCGGATAACAGCAGCAATAAGTTGCTATTGTATTACGAGTTACCAAGAATGAGTTAAACGGATTATGATAAAAATCAGGTTTTTAAGAGACTTTTCGAGGCTGGAGATTCGAGGCTCGAACTTCGAACTTCCAGCCTCTAGCCATGAATCATTCCATCGCAGCCAGCACCTCTTCCACCATTTGAATCGCTTGTCCATCGGGGTTGGTAGTCCAGTTACTTCCCGACATTACTACAACCAATTCAGCATCGGGAACAACAAAAATATACTGATCGCCATAGCCCCATGCAAAAAAAGATTCTACAGGTTTGCCTTTCCAATTAAATACTTTAGTCCACCAGAAATATCCATAGCCAAGCGATGGGGTGGGATGAATTTTTGTTGATGTTGATTCGCGAACCCACTGTGCGGGCACTACTTGCTTCCCGTTCCAGGTGCCCTCATGTAGATATAGTAATCCGAACTTAAGCATATCACGCGGTCGTAATCCGATATCCCCAATGGCGCCCATGGGTGTGGGTTCGCTGATGTAGCTTTTCTCAATGCCTAACGGTTTCAAGATCCGTTCTGTAAGTTCTTGTTTGTTTTCCTGGTGGGTTGCATTTTTCAATACCGCATTCATCAAAATATGGTTCAATGAATTATAGGTAAATACGGGTGTATTCGGTTTGTAGCGAGGCCGTGAAAGCAAATGAACAAACTGATCTTGCTCGTTTGCTGCGATGGCTAGAGTATTGCGCTCATCTGTATAATCATAGGTCTGTTCGTCCCAGGCAATCCCGGTACTCATCGTAAGAAGCTCACGAAGCGTGAGATCTTTATTCTGCACGTTACATGCCAGCGATTCATAGCCCGGTAATGTCTTACAAAGCGTTTCGTTTACACTTTTGATCTCTCCCTTGTTGATGGCGATGCCTGTGAGTGCCGAGACAATACTTTTGGTAGCCGATTGAATATTGTAGACAAAGTTTAAGTCGTACCGATAGAAATATTCTTCAACCACCAGGCAATTGTTGCGGGCGATCAGCAGGCTGTGCACGTTTTTATACCTCTTATTAATTATACGCTGGATCAGTGTGTCTATGGAGTGTGAAATGAAATTCTCACTGGCCCGATTACAGACAATAATGCCGTCCTCATGTTGCCGCGGGGGCTGATAGGAATAGTCCGTTGAGATACGGGGGTTTAGCCCGGAAACCGTATCAGGCATCACGGATATAAATTCAAGCGAATAGTGCGTAGAGTCTTCCCCAATCCATTGTCCTTCGATGCGGTTCAATGACTTATTATACTTTCCCTTGTACTCAGAATAAAAATCACTCAACCGGAAATGAAGGGAGTCATCCTTAAAGTAAAGGGTATCCAATGCAAACTCATTCGCCTTGAAGGTGAATGAGTTTGCATTGGATACCCTTTACTTTAAGGATGACTCCC
>DAOOCD010000201.1:0-6764 GCA_035408225.1 Cyclobacteriaceae bacterium
GAAAAAAGTAATCGTCAAGAAATTATCTTCCATACAAAACCTGGGTTCGGTAAATATCTTCTGTTCTGATAAAACCGGAACGCTGACTGAAGGAATTGTAAAAGTGCAAGGCACGGTAGATGGTGAAGGTAATCACTCGGATAGGGTAAAGACATTTGCTTACCTGAATGCCAGGTTCGAAACAGGTTTTACCAATCCACTGGATGAATCTATCCGCAATCTTCCTGATGTGAACATCGAGGGTTACGAAAAGGTAGACGAAGTGCCTTATGATTTTATCCGGAAGCGCCTCAGTATCGCTGTAAGTTTTCAAGACAAGCACTATCTCATTACAAAAGGGGCAGTTAAAAATATTCTGGAAGTGTGTGTATCTGTAGATCTGGCCAATGGTGAAAACGTTCTGATCCACCAGGTAGAAGAGAAAATCAAACACACGCAACAGCAATACAGTGCACAGGGATTTAGAACTCTTGGTATTTGTTATAAAGACATTACGGGTGATCCCATCATTAATAAAGATGATGAAACGGGAATGAGTTTTTTAGGATTCATTGTTTTATCTGATCCGCTTAAAGCAGGTATAAAAGAAACCATTCAAGAATTAAGAGAATCTGGAATTACATTTAAACTGATCACAGGCGACAATCAATTGGTAGCAACCCATGTTTGTGCTCAAATTGGTTTGAATGCGGAAATAATTACTGGCAACGACTTGCGAGCGATGAGCGATGAAGCCCTTGCCATGAAGGTAAAAGAAGTAGACGTGTTTGTTGAAACGGAACCAAATCAGAAAGAACGATTGGTTAGAGCAATGCAAAAAGCCGGCAATGTAGTTGGCTACATTGGTGATGGCATCAATGATGCATCGGCATTAAAGGCAGCTGACGTAGGTATTTCGGTTGACACAGCCGTGGATGTTGCCAAAGAAACAGCTGATATCGTATTACTGGAGAAAGATCTTGAAGTACTTCACGATGGAATCCTGGAGGGAAGAAAAACATTCATCAACACCTTAAAGTATGTCTTTATTACCACCAGTGCGAATTTCGGGAACATGATCAGCGTGGCGGCTACCTCTTTATTCTTACCCTTTCTGCCGCTGCTACCAAAACAAATTTTGCTCCTCAACCTGCTTAGCGATCTTCCAGCCATGGCCATTTCATCAGATAGCGTAGATGCGGAACAACTTACCAGGCCGCGTAAGTGGGATACAAAACTTATTCAGAAGTTTATGATTGTATTTGGCATTGAGAGTTCGTTGTTCGACTTGCTTACATTTGGTGTTTTGCTTTGGTTTTTTAAGACTAGCCCGGAGCGTTTTCAGACAGGTTGGTTTTTGGAATCAGTAGCTACTGAAATTCTGATTCTACTGGTTATTCGCACACAACGAACATTTTTGAAAAGCAAACCAGGCAAGCATCTGCTTTATGCTGTGCTTTTTGTAGGAACGGTTACCATTATCCTTCCCTATTTGCCCTTTGCAGATTTTCTTGGACTTAGTCCACTGCCCTTGCCAATGGTGGCAGGGATGATTTCTATTGCATTGTTATATGCGTTGGTGGCAGAATTTACCAAGCACTACTTCTTCAAAAGGATAAAATTTTAGTTTGCAAGAGACTAATTGAAATTGATATTCTTAAGTTTGTTAAGATGAATGACAGGGACAGCGTAAACAAAGATTTAATTTTGAGAGAGAAGTTGGCATTACAACGAACTGTACTTGCTAATCAATCAACGTTTCTGGCGTTCTTAAGAACTTCCATGTACTTTCTGATTGCTGGCCTAAGCATAAAGAACGTTCTTCTAATAGAAAATGGATTAATAATCCAGATCGTATTGTTTTCTACATCGTTCATCTTGCTTACCTATGGCATAATCAATTACTTAGTACACAGAAGCAAAATCAATAATAGTGAAGTCCATATCGGCCATTATAGGGATGAGTATGAGAAAAAATAACCCGTATGGTAATGATCAAAAATTCTCACCTCATAGACCACTAGACTTAAAATTCTCTCGAAATCGATTGATAGAGCCAGATAATATTTAATCAGGATCCACTCAACTCGCAAATTACCCGCCTTATCTTTGCAGCTTTCCTGATGACGCGAAACCGATACATACTTCTTATTCTTATTCTCGGGTCGCTCTCTACCATCAGTCCATTTTCTATTGATATGTACTTGCCGGGGTTTCCGGCCATTGCCTCTGAGTTGAGTGTTAGTATCTCACAAGTGCAGTTATCGCTTACCGCCTATTTGTTAGGGATTGCCGTGGGTCAGCTTTTATACGGACCTATGCTTGATCGCTTTGGCCGAAAGAAGCCCTTATATATTGGGTTGGTAATTTATATAATCAGTTCTTTCTTGTGTGCCTTGTCCACCTCGCTGGACACTTTGATTGCCATGCGATTCCTTCAGGCGTTAGGGGGTTGTGTAGGCATGGTAGCTGCACAGGCATTTGTTCGTGATCTTTTTCCGATGCGTAAAACCGCGCAGGCATTTTCATCCATCATTTTAGTGATTGCCGTGTCGCCCATGATCGCACCAACAGTGGGCGGGTATATTACGGTCGCCTTCGGCTGGCATGCTGTGTTTATTATACTCGCACTATTAACGCTACTCATTTTATTGGCTACGTATTTCTTATTGCCGGAAGGAAAAAAGGCTGACCCGGAAATTTCATTAAAGCCTGAATCTATTCTGCGTAATTTCATTTTGGTGATGAAGCAACCGCAGTTTAGTATTTATACGTTAACGAGTGGTATCGCAACATCAGCAACATTTGCTTACATCGCGGCATCGGCTGATGTTTTCCTGAATCTATACAAAGCAACAGAGCGTGAGTACGGTTGGATCTTTGCCTTTGTGGCCTCGGGATTAATAGGCTCCGCTCAGTTCAATCATTTGTTGTTAAAAAAGTATACCAGTCAGCAGTTGGTAAAGTATGCATTGGCCTACCAAACTGTGATGGGTACGGTGTTAGTGGCTGGTGTCTGGCTCGGTTGGTTTAACATCATCGGCCTTACAGTAATGATATTTATATTTGTACTTGGGCAAGGCCTTATTGGCCCAAATAGTTCGGCCCTGGCCCTCGCACCGTTTTCAAAACATGCAGGGAGCGCATCCTCGCTTTTAGGCAGTTTTCGTATGCTGGTTGGAGGGTTAGTTACCGTATGGGTAAGCACATGGTATAATGGCACTGCTTTACCCATGGTGGTGGTCATGTGGCTGTGTGTAATGAGTGGCATACTCATTCTGGGTTCAGCTAAAGTGACTGTACGCTACCGGGCCCGAAGGCGAATGGTGGAGGATGAACCTTCTGTATTATTGTAGTATTCTTTTAGTAGAATCTAATCTCTTTGTCATCATTCTATCTATAAGTATTTTTGTGGATATTCGCTGAGGTTGATCAGGAAACCGTCAATTACGTGTTCTTTCATCGACTGCCTGAATTAGAATTGCAGAGGTTATGAGAAAGAAATATTTGAAATAAATTTATTAGTTATGTCCAATCCTGGCGACCTCAATTGTTATGGAGGTGTACTTCAAATATTGACTAACAATTAAACCTTCGACAAAATGGATGAATTCATTTTAATTTTCAGGCATCAGGACGGCCAAAAACTTGCTTCTCCCGAGCAAATGCAGATCTGGATGAAACAGACTATGGATTGGATTGGCGGTATTGCTGCTCAAAACAAATTTAGTGGTGGTAATGGCTTACCTTTTGACGATGCAAAAGTGGTATGGCCAAATAATGTCGTTACCAACGGACCCTTTGGAGAAATTAAGGAAACTATTGGCGGGTATATTATTGTGAAAGCAGATTCTGTAGAAGAAGCCGTAGAGTTTGCCAAGGGAAGTCCGGTTTTGCAAGGGGATGGGAATAGCGTGGAGGTACGGAAAATTGCGCGCGCTGATGGGGTTCATTGAGAAATAGGGTCTCTAAAGTAATACAGTCATCGCGGCCTTGAGCCGCGATCCCCTTTAATGCAACAGCAAGAATTACTTCCTCATTTGTTCAGAACGGAATTCAGAAAGATAGTAACTGTTCTATCCAGGCATTTTGGTATTGAACACATTGAAGTTGCTGAAGATATTGCCAGCGAAACATTTTTATCCGCTCTTGAAACCTGGACGTATAATGGTCTTCCTGAGAATCCGACAGCCTGGCTTTATACGGTAGCAAAGAACAAAACCAAGAATTTCTTAGCCCGTACTACTCTTTTTGACCAGACGATTGCTAAATCGATAGCATCCTCTATCAGGATTGATGAAACTGAATTAGACTTGTCGGATAAAAATATTACCGATAGTCAGTTACAGATGCTGTTTGCGGTGTGCCATCCTTCCATTTCAACGGAGGCACAAATAAGTTTGGCGCTTCGCATTTTATGTGGCTTTGGAATAGATGAAATCGCAAATGCATTCTTAACAAACCGAGAGACTATAAACAAGCGACTTTTTAGAGCAAAGGAAAAGTTACGACTTGAGAAAGTGGTTATTGAATTCCCTTTGGGGGAGGAAATCAACAACCGGTTAGAGACGGTTCTGACCACATTATACTTGCTTTACAACGAAGGTTATTATTCTGAAAGTAATGATGCTGTTTTGCGTGAGGATCTTTGTTTGGAGGCTATGCGGTTAAACTATCTTCTTATTGAAAATGAACAAACAAATCAGCACAGCGTAAATGCGTTATTTTCCCTGATGTGTTTTCATTCTTCAAGATTTCCCGCACGGAAAAATGGAAGCGGTCAGATGGTATTATATAAGGATCAGGATGATTCACTCTGGAACCAGGAGTTGATAGCAAGAGGCATTTACTTTTTGAAACAGGCCTCGCAGGGTGAGAAATTTTCTAAGTATCACCTGGAGGCCAGCATTGCTTATTGGCATACCATCAAAGCCGATACGAACGAAAAGTGGATGAATATTTTACAACTCTATAACCAGTTGCTCATGATTTCCTATTCACCCATCGCAGCACTTAACAGAACCTTTGCCCTTTCTAAGGTGTACGGAGATCAGGAAGCAATTGGAGAAGCCGAAAAGCTTCAGTTAACAGATAATCACTATTACTTTATCTTACTGGGCGAACTCTACAAAAACATTGACAAGAATAAAGCAATGGAATATTTGGAAAAATCTTACTCGTTAGCCCAAACCCAAACGGACAAACAAACAATTCAGATTAAAATGAACGAATTAGCTTAGATTTAATGCCCACCTTTTATATAAGCCCAGTCTTTCTCTTGTTTTAATGTAAGTTCAATAATAGCAGAAGGAACTACAACCACACTGGATAACAAATCTTCCTTTTTGATGTTACGTCTTTTCATGGTGTTGTTGCAAGCAGCAAATACAACTCCTTTGCTGCTCCACTCGGCTACCTGGTTAGTGGCTTTTGATTTAGCAACTATTAACAAATCTAAGCCCGGACCATGACATATCACTTCTACCTGTGCATTGGGCCAGGCCGCCCGAATGTTTTTTACTTGTCCTACCACAGACGCTTGCGAAAGCGAGTCGCTGTCGCTGAATTGCATTACAATTTTGTGTTTTTTTAAATCAACAACACCATCGGTTTGCTGAGCGTATAAAACACTTGTGCCAATAATAGTCAGAATGAAAGTTAGTAGTTTCATGATTATATTTCGTTTATTGTGATCAAGTTAGTAAACTTAACGATTATAAGTTTCTGCTTATCAATGGCCCTTAAAGAATCTGGAAACGTAAGGCAGCGACCTCGTCCTGAATTTATAAGGCAGAAGAAAATTCAAAAGCCCGTTGCTCCATCCAGTTTTCCAACTTAGATAGTAAAGAAAATCCAACATGTCCGCCCCGTGCGGGTGTTTCAAGGTGAATAAAGTCATGATTTTTAGCCAGGTCAAATGGGTAACAGGCATCTGGCAGAAAAGGATCATTCAATGCATTGATAATGAGCGTTGGAATTTGGATAGCTGGAAGATAAGGACCGCAGGAAGCTTTCATGTAGAAATCATCGGCATCGGCAAAATCATGCAGGGGTGCTGTATAGCGATTATCAAATTCTCGAAATGATTTTATTTTTTCAAAGCCAACTGTAGAAATTTGCTTTGGAAACAGTAAAGATTTAGTCTGCATCTTTACACCGAGTTTTTTAAGAAAGCGATTGAGATAGAATTTGTTTGTTGGCTTCTCCAGTTCGCGTGCACTTGAACCCAAATCGCAAGGAACTGAAAATACTACTGCAGATTTTATGGCTTTAGATACACTGCCTTTTTTTTCACCCAGATATTTTAGGGTCATGCTTCCACCCATACTGAATCCAATGAGTACAATGTGAGAATACTTTTTCTTGATGGCGTGATCGACTACTGCGCCCAGATCTTCAGTGGCACCATGATGATAAAATCGCGGTAAACGATTTATTTCTCCACTACATCCCCGGCAATTCCATGCTAAGGAATCCCAACCGCGTTGAAAGAAGTAGCTAGCCATACCTTTTGCATAATGGCGATCGCTATTACCTTCTAATCCATGTGACACAATCACTAACTTATCTCTATCTTTTGAAAGCCAGTCTAAGTCCAGAAAATCACCATCGATTAACTCGATCCTTTCGCGTTTGTAAGTAGCAGGCACTTTTCTGAAAATGCTTGGCACAATAGTTTCAAGATGCTTGTTGAATAGGTGAAACGGTGGCTGGTAAGGAGATGAAGGTATAAGAGGCATGGAAATCAGGTGTTGAGTACATCGTTGAACTCAGGTGTTTTGTCA
>DAOOCD010000202.1:0-6752 GCA_035408225.1 Cyclobacteriaceae bacterium
TTTTTTTGCACTAAGTTGAAAAGTTAAAAAAATCGCAAAGATAGCCGGGCGCACACATGCCCTCACCGTAAGCAAAGCAAGGAACTACGGCATAAACACTTACCGCGCACATGCCTTCATTTATTCCGTTCCTCCTTGCTTTGCTTGCCTCGCCCTTCAAGTGGGTTAGCTTTCTTTTTTTCCTTTTTCTTTGTCAGCATATTCTTGGGATGTGTGTAAAACAAAGAAGGCCTCCACTTGGGAAGCCTTCTGAATTAGTTCGATGATCTTCTCATTTTTTTCGAGATCCACTTCATCGCTATGGAAATTGTAAAACTGACTACCGCTCCGATACACGCCAACACTGCAGTCTTTACAATATCTTCAGAATGAATATTCGCGAAGATCGTGAGGAGGGTACCTCCGGCCGTCCCGGCCACAGTACCGCCATGGTTGCTATGAGTCGTCATCTTTGCAATCTTTTTCACCGTCCACAGCTGTCTGACTCACTGCAGTGATAACACCACCCGCTACCGTTATATATCCAGCCACGGTTATAACCGCGACCGGTAAGGCAATGGGGGCCGTTAGCAATGCGCCACCGGCAGCAGCCAGCGCGAGTCCAACATTTCGCAACACTCGAAAGAATTTCGGAGTAGGTGCTTTTAATCTTTCTACCAATTTCATGATCACTTGGATTTAATTGTGATAAATACTGTCTCCTTTTGTTTCAAAGCTTCCAGCACGAGTGCCTTCAACTTTTCATTCGCTAAGCGAGACTCATTTCCTTTACCTGGTCCGATTAACTGAGTGACAGGTGCGATACATCCTTTCAGTTGCGTCTTTGCGTCATTAGCGGGATGAATAAGTATCCAGCTTCTATCCGGCACATCCACAACCAACAAGTGCAACCCAAACTTTTTTATGAAGCGCTTCCGAAGCTCGTACCTTCCTTCAGGAACGCAGGAAACATTCCGCTGATTTTGAAGCCAGGGGAGCTCGATGGTGTTACACACCACGAGCTTGAGTTCCCCATTGGTTCCTTCAGGGTCATAAGTCCTGAATAACTCCAGTTCCATTATACGCCACCGTCAACAGCCACTAACGCTAAAGCATTATAAACTCCGTTCTTCAATGGGTAGTAAGCGCCATTGACGAACTGCAGGAACTCAATACCGAACGCTGCAAAGAGCGGCTTCGTGCTTGCTGGTGTTACCGCGTTGGTCAAGGTTAACGCTGCTTCAGTTTGTGGACCAATTTCAATCTCAGGTGTCGCAGTGGTGTTCACCACATAGCTGCCTGCTTCAAAGTCAACTTCAACACCTGCTGCGATCAACCGGAAATGAGTCGCACCTTGTGGTGCTCCTATCATGTTGCCTGGAATATAATCCGGAACATCAATCGAGAGATTGCCAGAAGGGCGATCAATAGTTGGAGTGAACGGAGCAAAAAATGTACTGCCAAGCTTGCCGTCCAGGTTGAACTCAAAGCCATTCAGCAACTCCGCTTCTCCATCGATCACGTTTCGCTGTCCGCGTACGTTAGTGGCATCTGCCTGAATGACTTTGACCATCTCACGCGTCAAGCGGCTTGTCATCCGACTGTCTGCGATGTTGATGAGCAGTGCGCGTAATGCGGTTCTCAACAGCTTGCCGGCCGCGCCAGCGCGTCCGAACTCGGCACCATTCTCACGTGTGCGCTCAAAATTGGGATCGTTCTTTATGCGTTCCGCATCAACGCCTCCTTTTTCACGTGCAAGAAATCCATCTTGCTGGGACTTGTAGAAGGATACTCCTCCCATCTGTCCTTGTAATTTGATAATACCTTTTTGTCTTGCCATAGCTTAAAAAATTTGTTTTTGTTTCAGTCACATTTTCATGGTGCAGATCAAAGCATTTGAAAGCAAAAGGATTGATCACACAATGAGCACATAAACTTTATTCGAAACTATGGCGAACTTTACATCAGTAAAAATCCGAATGCCGGATATGCCGCTTATGCCTATTTTAGTACCAAGTCGAATCTGTATTTACCCAAAGGACGTGCAGAACATCACGGGAAGAAAAGAGCGAGCAGCCCGAAAGCTGATCAGTGACATTCGTAAAAAATTAGGGAAGCTGAAAAGTGAATTTGTTACTGTCCAAGAGTTCTGCAAGCACACCGGTCTGAAAGAAGAAGAAGTATTTCAATTCTTAATACACTAAGCCCAGGCAAAGGCATAGATAAAGCATAGATAGTGTATTAAGCCTGAGTACAAAGCGCTAATATCTGGTTAGAAAAATCCTACGTGCTGTATGTATCCTGTATGTATCAAAAAAAATAGGCAGTCAAAACTTAATGTAACTGCCTGATTTTCAGAGCCCCCTGCCGGAATCGAACCAGCGACCTACTGATTACAAGTCAGTTGCTCTACCTGCTGAGCTAAGGAGGCTTATTTCCTTACTATCTATTTCTCAATAGCTACTGATTACAAGTCAGTTTCCGCAAGCTGGCGGATGAGCTAAGGAGGCTTATTAATCTACCGGAGCCTTGGCGAAGGTAGAAAGAGGGTGCAAAAATAGCGGAAGTGTTGGTTTTTACAAGTCTACCCTACCGATTTCAGAAGTTTTAACTGTTTTTTCAGCTGGGCTAAGCTGTCCGTGGCCTCGTTTATTTTATCATTGAACTCAGCCTTCATTTTTTCGGCATTTTTCGAGCGGCCGAAGAACTCCAGGTTATTACGCAAGGTGGCCAGGTCATTTTCTGCTTTAGTTATCTGCTTACGCAAGGTCTGCTCCTTATGATAAATTTTACGCTCTGCCTGTGGATCGTTTTTTAAGCCACTTAATTGAATCTCAAGCGAAGCCTGATCTTTTTGGGTTGCATTTAAACCAACAATTGAATCAAGGTATTTAGCCGTTGCATCCGAAAAACGACTCTTCACAGAAGCCACTACCGTTTTTGGCACAAAACCGATTTCATTAAATCTGGCCTGTAACTCCTGAAGCTTCTCCAACGTACCAGCTCCTGCCGATGTGTCCTTTATTAATTCTTCAATAATAGCTTCTTTCTTCTTAAGATTTTCTTCCTGTTCCTGATCTGCTTTCTCAACAATTCCTCTGCGTTGTTCAAAAAAGAAATCGCATGCTTCCTTAAATTCTTTATAAATCTTTTCCCGTTGCTTCTCAGGCACGGGTCCGATCTCTTTCCAGCGGTTCTGTAAATCTTTAAGCTCCTGCGATGTCTTAGCCCAGTCGTCACTTGACTTTAATTCAATAGCGCGGGCAACTAGCTCCTGTTTTGTTTTAAGATTGCGATCACGCTCTTCATCCAACTTTTTAAAGAATTGATTCTTATTGTGAAAGAAAGTCTTAAAGGCCGACCAGAACTTTTTATTTAATTCTTTTGACTTTGTACGTGGCACGCCACCCACAGTATCCCATCGCTTTTGTACCTCCAGAATTTCCTGGGTCTTTTGATTCCAGTCTTTAATCCGGTCGGAAGTAAAGGCAGCAAAGGGAAGCACTTCTTCTTCAACCTTTAACTTGGCATCCAAATTCTTCTTTAATTCTTGCTGTAGATCATTTAGAAAAGAATCACGTTTAGCATAAACAGCATCGGAGGCAATTTTAAATCGCTGCCAAACAACTTCCTGTTCTTCTTTGGGAACCGGGCCAATATGCTTAAACTCATGATGGAGTTCATTCAATTCGCGAACGGCATCTTTAATTCGTTCTTTGTTGATCAAAAGTTCAGCCTTTGCACATAGCTCAAGCTTGAGTTCCAGGTTTTTCTTGCGATCTAATTCCTTTAATTCGAAATAAATATTACGGTGATCATAGAACCGATCGACCAGTGCATTGTAATTAGCCCACAATGTCTTTTGTTGAGCCATAGGCACTGGCCCACCCTGCTTCCAATCGAGTTGAAGTTGTTTAAAGATCTGAAAAGATTGAGCTGAATCTTCCCCATCTACAAGAGATCTTAATTTTTCAAGAATCTCATTCTTCTTGCGAAGATTTTCCGACTTCTTTTCTTCCAGACTTTTGAAATACTGATTTTTCCGATCGCGGAGTAGTTTGACTGTAGCATCAAATGCATGATCCCATTCATCCATCCGATATTCGAAATCATCTTTGACACCACCGTCTTTAATGAATTTTTCGAGTGCAGCATTTCTTTCCGCTAGCCGGATTTCATCAAACAAAGGTTTGATCTCCTTGAGCACTGTATCTACCTTGCGAAAGTCTTCTTCCCTGGCAAGATCTTTCACCCGCGCCACGAAATCAGCTTTGGTAAAATGAGAATAGTCTTCTTCCGGATGATCCAATTCCAGATCCCCGGCCTCCGTAATTTCTTCTACCGGATGTAGCCCATTCTTTTTTGTCAATACAGAACCTGAAACTTCCTCAGCTGCAGCTTTGACTTGCTCTTCTTGCACCACTTTATCGTTTTCCATCATCATCTCCTCTACCTGAGGAATCGTAAAATTACTAAAATCATTCAATTCATCCGGGGGTCTGCAGGGTAATTGGAATAGACCGAAAACCTTCCCCCCAGCCCACGCATCGCCTTTTTCCACATATTATCGGGTTCTGTCTCAAATACCAGTTCTTCGGAAACCTGATCGCTTACAATCCAGGAATCAATTTTCAACTCTTCGTCCAATTGCCCTGCCGACCAGCCACTATACCCTAAAAAGAACTTGATATCGGTAGAACCAATTTGCCTTGTTTCTATCTTGGTAATGAGTTGATCAAAATTGCCACCCCAAAAGAGACCAGGAACAATTTCAATGGAGTCATCCAGCGATGGCACTCTATGAATAAAGTGGAGAGTATCCTGTTGTACCGGGCCCCCAATAAAGATCCGGGCATCATATTCCTTTAAATCATCCAATACCTCACTAACTCTTGAATCTGAAGGTTTATTCAAAATAAATCCAACCGAGCCTTCATCGTTGTGTTCCGTCAATAAAATTGTAGTCCGTTCAAAGTTTGGGTCTGCCAGATAGGGCTCAGAAAGAAGCAATCCTCCTTTCTGGGGCAAGAATTTATTTTTATATCGGAAGAATTCCATAATTGGTAATCTAAATAACGTGTTTTACGATCCTCAGTTACACCATTAAAATAATTCATAATAAAAGGAAGGAAATCATGAGTTCCAACTCATGGTTTTATTAATTTTTCAAAAAATACCTATGAAACCGATTTCTGAATTACGGACTGAGTATACCAAGGCTACTTTGGACCAGGCTACAGTTGATAAGAACCCCATTGCTCAATTTGAAAAGTGGTTTCATGAGGCTTTAGAGGCTGAGGTACTTGAAGCCAATGCTATGACTCTTTCAACCGTAACAGAATCCGGAAGACCTACCGCACGGATTGTCCTTTTGAAAGGCATAGAGCAGAATAAATTTTTATTCTACACAAACTACCAAAGTCAGAAGGGAAAAGAATTAGACAACAACCCAGCTTGCGCTTTAACTTTTTTCTGGCCCGAACTTGAACGACAAGTTCGCATAGAGGGAATTAGCGAACGATTGGAATCATCGGTATCAGAGGCTTATTTTCAAAGCCGGCCGCGAAGCAGTCAGGTAGGTGCCTGGGCTTCACCACAAAGTAGCATCATTAAGGATCGCAGCTTGCTGGAAGTACGAGCCAAGGAAATTGAAAAACGATTTGCCGGAAATGAAATACTTCCAAAACCAAATCAGTGGGGGGGCTATGCCATTGAGCCCTTCGAAATTGAATTCTGGCAAGGTAGACCAAGCCGCCTGCATGACCGGATTGTTTATTATAAGTCAGAGAATCAGTGGGTGATTCATCGCCTTGCTCCCTGAAGAAAACTAGCGCAAAGAAAAAAGATCATTAACGCCAATCACTCTTCGAACTGTAAATCCTTCGCCATAAGCAGCACCTATCGAGTGACCAAATTCATGGCCGCGGGCTTCTAGTAATTTGATAAAGGCAGGACTTGAAATAAAAGTTTCAGGTTCGTTACTGGCGGGATCGTGAAACTGAGTTTTAAACGCTCTTATTGATTTCATCTTTGTCTCCCAGAAATCAGAAACATCAACTACAAAATCGGGCGGTATCATCTGGCTCTGAATAAAATGATATAATAATTTAGGTCTCCAAGCTGACTGGATGACTCCGTTCTCTTTTGTTTCTATTTTAGTAAGGCCGGCATAAAAGCAAGAATCGAATGATAAGCTCGAGCCCTTTCCGTGGTCGGGATGACGATCATAGGTAGCATTGGCAATTACTATTTCAGGTTGGTACTTCCTGATAACGCGGATGACCTCTCTTTGATGAGATTCGTCATTTTGAAAGAAGCCATCTCTGAAATTAAGATTTTCCCGCACTGACAAACCAAGAATACGGGCTGAATCCTGGGCCTCCTGATCCCTTGTCTGAACTGTACCCCGGGTGCCTAATTCGCCTCTGGTAAAGTCAATTACGCCCACCTTATGGCCGAGGGACACTTCCTTGGCTATGGTGCCCCCACAGCCCAATTCGGCATCATCAGGGTGAGCAGCTAAAACAAGAAGATCTAATTTCATAGGTCTGAAATTCTATTAGTGAACCGCCTCTACTTCTCTGGCCGCGAGAAACTTTTCGGCATCCAGCGCACCCATGCAACCGCTACCCGCAGCCGTGATGGCTTGTCGATAAACTCTATCCGCAACATCGCCTACGGCAAATACACCTTCAATATTTGTTTTGGTCGTTCCAGGAATCACTTTTACGTACCCGGATTCATCCATGGTTAACTGACCCTTAAAAACATCG
>DAOOCD010000203.1:0-6717 GCA_035408225.1 Cyclobacteriaceae bacterium
CCCAGAAAACAAAGGAAGATTCAAACTATTATTGATAATGCCACCGAAACGTTGCCTGGCATAGCAGTCTATATAAATGATCCCAAAGCCGGAGAGTGGATTGGAGTATCGGGTTTTGCAGACGTTGAGAATAAGATTCTGCTTCAACAGGATCACATCTTTTCGTTGGGCAGCATTGGTAAAATGTATGCAGCGGTGGCTGTACTGAAACTGGCAGAGGAAGGCCGTCTTGGCCTGGATGACAAAATCAGTTTATATCTGCCAGAGGAAATCATTTCAAATCTTGCCAATGGCCAGATCATAACGGTCAGGCATCTGATGGGTAACACCTCCGGGCTTTATAACTACGAATCGGACCCGCAATTAAACGAGTTATATATTACTGGGAAACTAAAGCTTGATACCGTTAGTCATCTTGACATGCTGAGGCAATTTGTTTTTGAAAGGCCTGCGATGTCCAAACCCGGAGAAGCCTATCATTACAGCAGTACGAATTTCATGTTACTGGCCATGATTATGGATACACTGATCCCGCAAGGCCACAGCGATTACTTACAACAACTCGTATCAAATCATGGATTTACCCAAACGTACTACAGACAAACCCCACCTGCTAAATTTATAAATCATTATGGAGACCTGAACCGGGATGGACAGCTTGAAAACCTGACTAAACAGACCATTGAAACTACCAATTGGTTTATAGGTGATGATGGAATTTATGCTCCCATTGGAGAAGCAAGTCATTTTTTGGAGTTGTTAATGAAAGGTGAAATCCTGAATAAACAATCACTAAGGCAAATGACCACCTGGAATGACCCCAAAAAACCTGACTATGGATTGGGCCTGATGGCTGATAAAAGTTTTCCCTATAAGTTTCTGATGGGCCATTCGGGTCGGGGAATCGGTATGACCACTGATTTGTTCTACTTCCCTAAACAAGACATGACGGTGGCCATATTCTGCAATATGGGCATTCGTGCATCTGACCCCAGGTTTAAAAAAGCATACCTGAAGCTGCGATCAAAACTTGTTAAGCGGTTGTTCCTGATTTAGAACTTTGGCAACAAATATGACAGAGCGGTCAGACCGCTACTTTGCGCGATTAATCAGCGGTCAGACCGCTTTGCATCCATTACTTTAATTTCCAGCACAGTCTCTTCTAAGGGACGTGCGCACATAAACTAAACCTTAATTCCTTTCTTCTTCATTTCAGCAAGTAGTTTATCAGGAATGGGTCGACAGTTGCAATTCTTGCTATGGGCCAGGTGCCACTTCACCCGTTGCTCAAACATTGCGTTCTTTGGCATGAGATGTTTAAGATGCCATTCTTTATTGATATTCATATATCTATCAATGTAATGTTGAGCCAGTCATAATATGAGTGCACTCCACTTTAAGTTTTATACTTTGTACTTTAAGCTTTAAAGCTTTGCGCTTACTATACTATCTGACAAGCCCCTCCGGCACAAGCCGCTTCAGCTTTATGATCGGTCTCGTCATCTGTTTCATAAACACCGGTGAGGTCAATAGACTTCAAACTTTTCTCCAACTCAGCGAATTGTTCTTCGGTGATATCTTCGAATGGCGCTTGTTTGTAATTACCGGTATCGAAGGGTAAAACGCTAAGTCCATTGTAGGAAGCTTTATTCGACCACATCCATTCACCTACCTGCCGCCAGTCGCCATCAGGAATAGACACGGTTGCCGATACATTATTTGCATTGCTGCCTCTGCGGAAGCCATTGCGTACCCATTCGGTATTGAACTTCTTGATACGTTCTAAGAGGGCAAGGGTGCTTTCTGTCCGCAGGATACTTCCGGCCGGTGCTTTTTGTGGAACACAGATAATGGCTTGTTTGCTGTTCAATAAATCATCTTCCAGTAATTCAGGATGGGTGATTCGCAGATATTCATACAACGCTTCATTCTTACCAATACGGACCCGTCTGATGTAAAAATCATTATGCCATGCGTGAATACCCGATGATGTTCCTAGAACAAGAGATGAAGTTCCTGAAGGTTTAATGGTTGTACAACGTGCAGCGAACTGAATTCCAATAGCGGACGAAGTTTCAAGATTAACCTGTTTCACTTCTTGTGCGGTTTCGTTCAGGTCGAGTGCAAATACTTTTCCACTTGCAATACCCGTCATGCCTACACCAATCAAGGCATCTTGCTCGGTGGTAGTCTTCCACACTTCGCGCAGGTAATGGAAATTGGTGAAGCCAGCCTGCAGCGTTCCGAGGTAGGAAGCTATGCGGGAGCGGGCATTCAATTCATCCTGTGTTTCTACATCTGAAACGTTCACCTCGCACAGGTTGCAGAATTGGAAAGGACGGAGTGCAATTTCGCAGCAGGGATTGGTACCCCAATCAGTATCATTGGTAAAATAAAATCCCGGTTCACCGGAACCCGAGAGTTCGATCTTCTTCCACAGATCAAAGAATTCGTTGCGTGAGATACCATCGCGTTGTAGCACCACCGAATTGTTGGCGCGACCGCGCTGCTCATTTAACTCCCACCAGTTACCATACTTACACGTGAGCATTTCTTCATCACCATAAGAGAAAAGAGAAATCATTGCTGACCTGCGAATTCCACCGGCCAACACGGCATTGGCGAGGTAACACATCAGGTCATGACATTCGAGGGGAGTTAACTTCTGGCCATCTTCCTTGCGATCGAGTAGTGCTTGCACGTGGGCAATGCAAAGCTTTAAAGGTTCCGGGCCAGGAGCTTTACCACCGGCAGTTACGAGACGGGCGCCTTTCGGGCGAATGTCTGAGTAATCAAAGTCTGGAATGTATTCGCTGATGCCGAAATATCCTTTCAACAATACTTTTACAGCATCGGCCCAACCTTCAAGGCTGTCGCCTACTAAAAACCTGCGATGTTTAAGAGCTTTGTGAATAGGAGGTAATTTTTCTACGTGATGATATTGCACTGAATAGCCAACTCCGGTACCACCGAGCAATAAAAACATAGTCTCAGAAAAGGCGCGGATGTCATCTACCGGCAGGTATGCACAATTATAAATTCTGGAATTATTGCGTGCGATGGCGGTTCCGGCAAACTGCATAGCCCGCATGGAGGGCAATACTTTTTTCTGTCGTACCCACTGCATAGCGTCTTCAATTTCAAGACTTTGATGTGGATATTTTTCCGTCATCATGTGCTGATACCGGGTGCAGATTTCATCCCACGTTTCCCTGCGCTTAAGCTCTGGCAGGTAGCGTGCATATTTCATGTAGACGATGAGGTCGCTGAGGATGTGTTGGTTAAGTTCCATAGTGGTGTAGAGTTTAAAAAGTAAAATGCGTTCGTACTGGAACCAAGTATCCGAACTTTCCTTTTTGAATTCTATGATCTTGATCAGGAATGAGAGAAAGTTTTAAAGTAAAAAGTCTAAAGCGTTGAGCTGCTTTGAACTTTGAACTTTTGACTTTAAACTTTTGACTTTAAACTTCTACTTAATTTCCCAATAGCTTCCTCCCAATAACAAACTCTCAAGATTTCCGATTCCCTTTGTTTCTACCTCATGCTGAATTTGTTCCACCACGCGGTCTTCATAGGAACTGCGCTCATCCAGGTTTTGTAGAGTACCCATCGGCCGGGGCAAGGTTTCTGAATACGTCATGTTAGCCAAAATAAATGCGAGTGTGGAATCTTTTTCATTGTGCACTAACACATCGTTGATACTGTTACCACCTTCTGTTAAATCAATAATGGTGGGGGTGAAGCCTTCAAGTTTGATTCCCTTTTCTTTATTCTTACCAAAAACCAGTGGCTTATCATGCTCCAGCCACACCGTATGATCATCACGTGATTCTGCGTTGGTGTAAAGATCAAATGCACCATCATTAAAGATCCTGCAGTTAGTATAGATCTCAACAAAGGAAAATCCTTTATGCTGGGAAGCCTTCAACAACAATTGTTGTAATTGTGCTCGGTCCTTATCATGACCACGGGCTACAAACGTTGCACTGGCACCTAATGCCAGAGCTACCGGATTAAATGGATCATCCAGGGCACCCAGGGGTGACGATTTTGTAATTTGTCCGCGATGTGAAGTTGGTGAATATTGGCCTTTCGTTAACGAGTATACTTCATTGTTGAACATCAACACATTCATATCCACATTTCTGCGACAGGCGTGAATGAAGTGATTACCGCCAATGCTCATATTGTCACCATCACCGGTTACTACCCATACACTTAAGTCTGGACGGGCAATCTTTAAACCGCTGGCAATGGGTAATGCTCTTCCGTGAATACCATGGAAGCCATAAGTATCCATGTAGTAAGGAAACCGACCTGAACATCCAATGCCTGAGATAAATACGATCTTCTCCTTCGGGATGGCCAATTCTGGCATAAGCCTTTGTGCGGGCGACAAAACTGAGATTGCGCCACAACCGGCACACCACCTAACATCTACATCTGGTTTAAAGTCTTTGCTGGTATACTTTGATTCTCCGCTGTGCGGCTTTTCAAGCATTTCATCTATTATTGTTTTCATAGTTTTCTTTTTATAAGTCGACAGGCAGATCTTCTTTTTTATTGGCAGGCCACTTTTTAATGTCGCGCATTGAAATAAGTGTCAAGAGTTTTTCTTCCAACTCAACAGCTTTGAAAGGTTTACCTTGCACTTTGTTGATACCCATTACGCGTTTAACATATTTTGCCTGAATCAGATTCTTCAACTGACCTAAATTCAATTCCGGAATAACGATGCGATCAAACTTATGCAACACATCACCCAGGTTTTTAGGGAATGGATTGAGGTAACGCAGGTGTGCATACGAAATGTTATGTCCTTGTGCCTGCAAATGTTCTACAGCTGTCTTGGCCGCCCCGTAGGTACTGCCCCAACTGAGTAGTAAGAGGTCACCTTCCTGTTCACCGATCACTTCCAATTCAGGAATGTCATTGGCAATGCCATCTACTTTTTTCTGACGCAGTTCCACCATCTTCTGGTGATTCATTGGGTCGTGACTTACCACACCACTGCCATCTTCTTTTTCCAATCCACCAATGCGATGTTCCATGCCTTGCATTCCGGGAATCGCCCATTGGCGTGCTAAGGTTTCCGGATTGCGCAAGTAGGGTTTGAAAGTAGCAGCATCTTGAGCAAACTGCGGAGCAATCTCCGGCAACTTGTCTATTTCCGGAATGCGCCAGGGTTCTGAGGCCTGACCGATGTAGCCATCAGTAAGCAACATCACAGGAGTCATGTATTTAAGTGCAATGCGTGCTGCTTCAAGCGTCATGTCGAAGCAATCAGCTGAGCTGGCTGCAGCAAGCACAGGCATAGGTGCTTCTCCATGCCGGCCATACATGGCCTGCATCAAATCACTTTGTTCCGTTTTTGTTGGTAAGCCCGTGCTGGGTCCGGCCCGCATTACATCCACAATGATCAAAGGCAACTCTGTCATAATAGCAAGGCCAATTGCCTCAGTCTTTAAGGAAAGCCCAGGACCGCTCGTTGTAGTTACAGCAAGGCTTCCGCCAAAGGCTGCACCAATGGCGCTGGTGATGCCGGCAATTTCATCTTCGGCTTGCAAATGTTTAACACCATATTTTTTATAGCCTGAGATGGCATGTAAAATATCGGTTGCCGGTGTGATCGGATAGGAGCCAAGGAATAAAGGTAAGTGGGCTTTGGTTGCCGCGACAACTAATCCCAACGCTACAGCCTGGTTACCTGTGATACTGCGATACTTCCCGGGTGGCAATTCCGATTTATCAATAATGAACTGCTTTCTGAAATCCGGGTTTTTCTCAGCAAAGTTCCAGCCGCCTTGTAACGCATGCACGTTTGCCATGATCACGTCTTCTTTGCCTTTAAACTTTTTATTGATCCAGTTGACGGTTGCTTCCAACGGCCGGTTGAACAACCAGTAAGTAATGCCTAGTGCAAAGATGTTGCGGGTTTTCTGTACAAGTTTCGTTGGGGTATCGACTTCAATGAATGCCTTCTTCAGTTCCTTATTCATTTCAATGGGAAACACATTGAACTTGGCGAGACTTCCATCTTCTAAAGGATTCTTTGCATACCCTGCCAGTTTTAAATTTCGGTCATCAAAGCCTTCTGCATTTACAATGATAATTCCCTGCTCGCGTACATGGGCTAAGTTAACTTTAAGACTTGCTGCATTCATGGCAACCAGCACATCCACAAAATCTCCGGATGTGTGAATGTTCTTCGATCCAAAGTGCACCTGGAATGCGCTCACGCCATAAAGCGTTCCTTCCGGGGCGCGGATTTCGGAGGGATAATCCGGAAAGGTATTTACTTCATTGCCGGCAAAGCCAGCCGTGTCGCTAAACTGTGTGCCTATTAGTTGCATGCCGTCACCGCTGTCACCGGCAAAGCGAACTGTTACTTCTTCAAGGTGTTCTATCAATTTATTCATGGTATTCATGGCGTTTCAGAGGTTGATTTCAATATATAATTCTCCGAAATTCCTGTTCTTCAATCTATGATCTATGTCATGTTTATAGATGATAAATACCGGTGGCTGTGGGTGATGTTGCTCATGAATGGAATCTAAACTATCGGTAGTAATCCTTATGGCGCACTTCCGTTTCTAATTCCATTACAAAGCAGCAAAACACCATATTCAATTGTAGCCCTCTCAATTACAATTTGAAAGCCTACCTTTGGGATGAGTCATTAAATTGAAAAAGAGAATACAAGTCATTATCGGAATT
>DAOOCD010000204.1:0-6673 GCA_035408225.1 Cyclobacteriaceae bacterium
CGTACGAGACAATTTTGGCTGAAGCCGGAATTGTACTTACTGATCAGGAGGAAGAGGAGGAAAAATCAGAAGTAAAGCCTGAACCTAAAGCAAAAGTAAAAAAAGATTCGCCTAGGAAATCCTCTGGTGGCGAAGACTATAAGCATTACTCAATAGAGAAATTAAACGATCTTCTGAAAGACGCGATCGATAAAGAAGACTACGAACGCGCTGCTAAAATCAGAGACGAGCTAAGCAAGCGTAACTAAGAATCTTAAGCCTGAAACCAAACTAAAAAGATGGATTATTTGCGCGGCCTGCTTGGTCTGATTTTTATTGTGGCTGTTGCATATTTGCTGTCAGGCAATCGCAAGGCTGTTGACTGGAGATTAGTTTTAATCGGTATTGTTATCCAGCTTACGTTCGGACTTATTATTGGTAAAGTTGAGGTTGCACAAAAAGCATTTGTCTTCGTCAGTGAAAAGTTTGTCATCTTCCTGGGATTTGCGGCCAAGGGAGCAGAGTTTTTGTATGGAGATCTTTCTAAAAACAGCGCTGGAAATCCGGAGGTAAAACACAACCTCGGGTTCTTATTTGCCTTTCAGGCGCTTCCCACCGTTATCTTTTTCTCAGCCATCACCGCTGCCTTATATTATTTAGGGGTTCTTCAGAAAATTGTTTTCGGCTTTGCCTGGATTATGGCTCGTACCATGCGATTATCAGGGTCCGAAAGTTTATCTGCCGCAGCCAATATTTTCATGGGCCAAACAGAAGCGCCACTATTGGTGAGGCCTTTCATAAAAGGGATGACAAAGTCTGAACTGCATTGCTTGATGGTGGGTGGAATGGCAACCATTGCTGGGAGTGTTTTGGGAGCCTACGTTTCTTTTTTAGGCGGTGGCGATCCGGTACAACAAGCAAAGTTTGCCACTTATTTATTAAGCGCATCTATCATGAATGCCCCAGCGGCCATTGTGCTGGCAAAGATATTTATGCCTGAAACTGAGCCTGAGAAAATCGACCGGGCGTTGAAAGTTAACAAAGAACAGATTGGCGTAAACCTGGTTGACGCCACTGCAACCGGAGCAGCTGATGGGTTGAAGTTAGCCTTGAATATCGGGGCCATGCTCTTAGCCTTCATTGCAATTATCTATGCTGTTAACTGGATACTCGTTGATTTTATAGGTGCCGTTACAGGCTTAAATGATTTTGTAGTTCAAAGTACCAATGGAGTTTACCAGGGATTTTCACTGCAGTACATTTTGGGTCAGGTATTCAGAATCTTTGCTTTTTGTATTGGGGTAAGCTGGAATGAATCCTTATATGTTGGGAGCTTATTAGGTCAAAAGTTGGTGATCAATGAATTTGTTGCCTACCTGGATTTAGCTAATCTGAAAGCTGCAGGCGTGCTGAGTGAGAAATCAATTCGGATAGCAACCTATGCATTGTGTGGGTTTGCTAACTTTAGTTCTATTGCAATTCAAATCGGTGGTATTGGTGGTATGGCTCCCAGTCGTCAGGGTGATCTATCGAAGCTTGGATTTCGGGCTATGATAGCAGCTTCATTGGCAACCATGATGACAGCCACGATTGCCGGAGCAATTTTTTGAGTATGAAAGTTATTAATTTCATTCTGGCTTTGTTGTTTCTGGCATTCGCCTTTGTGCAGGTGAATGACCCTGATCCGTGGCTATGGATTCTGATTTATGGAAACATGGCTGTGCTCTGCGTACTGGCCATGTTCAGAATGTATTTTAAGATCTGGATTATAGTAAGCGGAGTTCTTTACCTGATCTATTCAGCTATTTTGTTTCCCGGTGCGCTCGAGTGGTTTCGATCTCCCGACAAGGCCCTCTTGTTTGACGATCTTGCCAAAATGCAAAACCTCTATATTGAGGAAACCCGTGAGTTCCTGGGATTGATGATTTGTTTAGGAGTCTTAATTCTTCACTTCATCGATGCCAAAAGGGCATGACCATTTGAGTGTCAGCAACCGTTTGCGGAAATAATCCAATTTAGCGCTAATCTTCTTGCCTATACCTGTGGAATCGGAATGGGAATTTTTATCTTGTACCTCCTAAATTAAGCTATGAAAACGCGTTTTTTACTTCCGGTAATATTGCCAATAATAATTGCTGGTTGTTCAACTCCTAAAGAGAAGATCCCAGAGGCAAGCCCTATGAAGACCAATTCACAGAAAATGATTGTCTACCAAATGATGACACGACTGTTTGGTAATCAAAACACAACCAATAAATCATTTGGTACGATTGAAGAAAATGGGGTGGGGAAGTTCTCCGATATTAACGAAACTGCTCTTAAAAGAATCAAGGAACTGGGGGTAACTCACATTTGGTATACCGGGGTATTAGAGCACGCCACGCTCACCGATTACAGTGCATTCGGGATTCCATTGGATGATGCCGATGTGGTGAAGGGCCGGGCAGGGTCGCCTTATGCCATCAAAGACTACTATGACGTTAATCCTGATCTGGCAACAGATGTTAAGAGCCGGGTAAAAGAATTCGAACAATTGGTTGAACGCACCCATGCTCAGGGCATGAAAGTGCTCATTGACTTTGTGCCTAACCATGTGGCACGTGCGTATAAGAGTGATGCCAAGCCTGCCGGCATTAAAGATCTTGGCGAAGGAGATGATACCTCTGTTTCATTTAAACCCTCTAATAATTTTTACTATTTGCCAGGACAAGATTTTCAACCACCGGCTGCTTATAATTCTTTGGGCTCTATTTCATTTCCCAATAAAGACAAAAAGTATGTAGAGAGTCCGGCAAAAGTTACTGGCAATGATCAGTTTACGGCAACACCCGGTGTGAATGAGTGGTTTGAGACCGTTAAACTAAACTACGGGGTTGATATTCAGAATGGAAGAAAAACTTATTTTGATCCTGTTCCCACTACATGGGAAAAGATGAAAGACATTCTGATCTATTGGGCTAACAAGAACGTAGATGGATTTCGTTGTGATATGGCCGAGATGGTACCTGTTGAGTTTTGGAACTGGGTTATCCCGCAAGTGAAGACTGTAAATCCTGAGATAATCTTTATTGCAGAAATTTATAATCCAGCGCAATACCGCAATTACATACAAACGGGTCGCTTTGATTATTTATACGATAAGGTACAACTATACGACACACTGCGATTGCTGGTGAACAAGCACTCCAGTACAGTAGATATACCGGTTATTCAAAAAAGCCTGGAAGGTATCAATCACAATATGCTTCACTTTTTAGAGAATCATGATGAGCAACGTATTGCCTCGCCTCAATTTGCGGGTGACTACTGGAAGGCGGCACCTGCTATGGTCATCAGTGCAACAATTGATCAGGGCCCGGTGATGATTTATTTTGGTCAGGATGTGGGAGAGCCAGGCGCTGGCAAAGAAGGATTTAGCGGAGAGGATGGCCGCACAACACATTTTGATTATTGGGGCGTACCGGAACATCAAAAGTGGGCAAACGGAGGTAAGTACGATGGCGGAGCGCTGAGTGATGATCAAAAGGCATTACGATTGTTTTATAGCGACATCCTTACGCTCGCATCAAACAACAAAGCCATCACGGAAGGAGCCTATTATGACTTAACAAATCTCAATATAGCTCAAGGGAATATACCGGCTCAGGTTCATGTTTTTGCAAGGGTATCCGGTGAAGAACGATTGGTTATTGTTTCAGGATTTAATGACAAGCCCCTTCGGGTTAAAGTAAAATTATCCGATGAAGTTATTCAGGCATTCAACCTGAAATCGGAAGAAGAATATGTAGGCCGCGACTTACTAAGAAGTGGTTTAGATATTGGGTTAGACAAGTCGGGTACATTTGAAGTTGATCTTACACCTTATACATCGTACATTATCAAGATCAAGTAGTCTATGCAAAGAATTCTGTTGATTCTAATTGTCTTCTTGCTTTTCTCCTGTCAACCAAAACAGGAGAAGGTAGCCCGTTGGCCTTATGGAGTTAATTATGAAGTATTTGTACGCTCTTTTGCAGATAGTAATGGCGATGGGATAGGTGACTTTAATGGATTGACCAGCCGGTTGGATTATTTAAAGGAGTTAGGCGTTGGTGGTATCTGGCTAATGCCAATTATGCCATCACCCACGTATCACAAGTATGATGTCACCAATTACCAGGCAGTGGATCCGGAATATGGTACGGAGGAAGATTTTAAAAAACTGGTTGCGGAGGCACACAAAAGAGACATTAAGATTTTGGTAGATCTGATCCTGAACCATACAGGTTCTGATCATCCCTGGTTTCAGAGTGCATTAAAAGATAAGAACAGTCCGTACAGAAATTATTACGTGTGGGCCAGGAAAGATTCTATACGAGAACAGATCTCAAAGAAAACGACTTCACTGGATTCCGATAACATTACCCAATGGCATCCGGTAAATGGTGATACACTTTCAGAACATTATTATGGATTCTTCTGGGGCGGTATGCCCGATTTGAATTTTGACAATCCGAAAGTAAAACAGGAGTTTGTTGATATCGGAAAATACTGGTTGGGGAAAATGAATGTAGATGGGTTTAGATTAGATGCGGCCAAACACATTTACCCCACAGATCGGGCTGCCGATAATCATGCAGTGTGGATATGGTTCAGAGAAGAAATGCAAAAGATAAAACCCGATGTTTACTTAGTGGGTGAAGTATGGTCGAAAGCAGAAGATGTTGCTCCGTATCTTAAAGGCTTGCCGGCCTTGTTTAACTTTGATATGGGATATGCAATTACCTCCGTAGTTCGGGCCGGAAAAGATACGATTGATCTTATAAGCAAGTACAAGGCGATCAGCGATTTTTACAATAAAAGCACCAGCGAATATATTGATGCTACCTTCCTTAAGAACCATGATCAGAATCGAATTTTATCTGAGTTAGATAATAATGCAAACAAGGCCCGGGTTGCAGCTGGTATCTTGCTCACGCTTCCGGGAACACCGTATATATATTATGGTGAAGAGATTGGAATGTTGGGTTTAAAGCCGGATGAGTACATACGTGAACCATTTCTTTGGGATGAGGAGAATAAAGATACTGAGCAAACATCATGGGAAACACCTAAATACAGTACGGCTCAAACGGTAATTCCGCTCGCTAAGCAAAAGGCGGATCTATATTCTTTATATAATTTTTATAAGAAGTTTATCAACTACAGAAACTCCAGTTCAGTATTAACGTATGGAAGTATTGAAAATACTTCGTTACAGGTTAGGGAATTGGTAAGCTTTGTTCGTAAGCATGAACGCGATGAGCGCCTGATTATTCATAATATCTCTGATGTGGAGATTACACTAAAGCGTGAACAATTAACAGGCTTTGATGAAGTTGAGTTTACAACAGGGGAAAGAGTGGAGGCACATGAAAATGAATTTATTGTTCCTGCTTACACTACGGTAGTATTAAAGTAGTTCTTAAAATATTTTTGATTGATGACAAAGGGAAAAACAAGAGTAATAATTGAAAATGTACAACCTCTCGTAGACGGAGGGTTATATCCTGCTAAACGGACCATTGGAGAACGTGTGGACGTAACCGCATCAATTTTTGGCGATGGACATGATCATATCCGGGCTGAGGTATTATATAAAAAGAAAGAAGCCACCCAATGGGAACGTGTCGAGATGATACCAACGTTTAATGATGAATGGAAGGTCTCATTTTATGTCCCCGAAAAGGGAATCTATGTTTATACTATTCAAGCCTGGGTAGATCACTTTGATACGTGGTACGATGGATTTAAGAAGAAAGCCAATGCCAAAGTAGATGTGAAGGTTGAGTTGATGGAGGGTGCGATCTTGTTACGCACTTTAGGGAAGTCCAATAAGGACCTTATCACGCTAGCAAGAAAATTAGAAGACACCCAACGTTACCAGGCTGCCATCGATCTTGTGCTAAGCGAAGAATTTGCGAATGTCGTTCATAGCAATCCACTCCGCGAAAATGAGACTAAACTCAATCTGGAAATCAGCATCCAGGTGGAGCATGCCAAAGCTAACTTCAGTGCCTGGTATGAGTTCTTTCCTCGCTCTGCATCACTCGAAGCAGGTAAGCATGGTACCTTCCAGGATTGCATTCGCCTGTTGCCTCGGATTGCCGCCATGGGTTTTGATGTGTTGTACTTTCCACCTATACATCCCATTGGAAAAATTAATCGGAAAGGAAAAAATAATAACGTTCGCTCTCTGCCTGGCGAACCGGGATCACCCTGGGCAATAGGAAGTGATGAAGGTGGACACAAGTCAATACTTCCTGCTTTAGGCACCTTGGATGATTTTAAAAAACTGATTACAGAATCGAAGAAATTGGGTATTGATGTGGCCATGGATATCGCCTTTCAATGTGCCCCTGATCATCCGTATGTACAAGAACACCCGGAATGGTTTAAACAAAGACCGGATGGTTCTATTCAATATGCAGAAAACCCTCCTAAAAAATATCAGGACATCTATCCATTCAATTTTGAAAGTGACAATTGGAAAGCATTATGGGAAGAGTTGAGATCCGTGTTCTTCTTTTGGATGGAGCAGGGAGTTACAATTTTCAGGATTGATAACCCGCATACGAAACCGATTCCATTCTGGCATTGGGTAATTGCAGAAGTCCAGAATAAAAACCCCGATGTGATCTTTTTATCAGAAGCATTTACGCGTCCCAAGTTGATG
>DAOOCD010000205.1:0-6646 GCA_035408225.1 Cyclobacteriaceae bacterium
TTGTCATAACCTCAACGCCCTAAACCCGTAAATTGCACTGAAACATTTCAAAAACAGTGGATTTATTGGAAAAGCAGGTTTTGGAAACACTCCAGCTGGGCAACGAAAGTGCTTTTGAGATGATTTTTAGAACCTATTACCAACCCTTGTGCCGCTATGCCTATTCCTTTTTGCAGGATAAGGAGGAAGCGGAAGAAGTTGTTCAGGCATCTTTTATTACCGTTTGGGAGAAGCGTAATAACATTGCTATCGAAACCTCCCTTAAGTCGTACCTATATCGTATGGTACGCAACAGTTGCCTCAATGTGATTAAACATGAAAAAGTGAAGCAGCAACATGTGGCTCATGAACTTGCCGTATCCGAAGTTTCACACGAATCGGTGTCGCAAAAAGTGCAGGCCGCAGAATTGGAAATAAGAATTACAGAAGCTATGAAAACCTTGCCGGAGCAATGTCGGCTGGTTTTTCAACTCAGCCGCTTTGAAGAATTGAAGTATCAGGAAATAGCCGATCAATTGCAGATTTCTGTAAAGACGGTTGAAAACCATATGGGCAAGGCGCTCAAATTAATGCGTGAACAGTTGAAGGATTATTTACCCTTGTTTTTAATATTCATTAAAGACTGGATTTGATGGAGAATGTGTGGAACGATATGGATGAATTAATTGGCAAGGTGCTGGCCGGGGAGGGATCTGTTCACGAGGAAGCAGAGGTATTGCGGTGGGCTCAGCAAAACGAACACAACAGGAAGTACTACGAAGATCTAAAAAGTATTTTTGAAAGGTCGGCATCCACCGATGTGCAGATTCAGTTTGATACGGATGCTGCTTTGAGTAAAGTGAAGCATAGAATTAATAATCCGGAAAGGAAAGTAATACCACTCTATAATAATAAACCTGCGGCCTTCAACCAGTTGATGCGAATTGCTGCCGGAGTGGTGATTTTACTTGGGGTTGGATATTTTACGTATCAATGGATTACGCCCTCAACACAAACCCTGGCAGTAGTTTCTGATACAGTGACCGTGCAGGATACACTGCCCGATGGAAGTACTGCATTCTTAAACAAGAAAAGTGAGTTGACTTATCAATATAACCCACGTGATAAAACGCGAAAGGTGGTGTTAAAGGGCGAGGCCTATTTTTCAGTAAAGCACGAAGAGGAAAAACCTTTTGTAATTGAAGCGGACGAAATACTGGTTCGTGATATCGGAACGGAATTTAATTTAAAAGCCTATCCCGATAAGGACACCATTGAGATTATTGTTACCAGTGGGGAAGTTCAATTCTATACGCTACTCGATTCAGGTCTAAATCTGCAAGCCGGGGATAAAGCGATTTATAGCAAGCGCAACAAACAATTTTATCGAATCGAAAAGCCGGACACCAACGCGCTAGCTTATAAAACTAAAGTATTCAGTTTCAATAATACGGATTTGCGGTCAGTAGTAAATCTATTGAACGATGTGTATAACTCTAAGATTAAACTGGCCAACGAAAAACTTTATACCTGCCGTCTCACCGCTAATTTTAAAGAAGACAACGCCTCTATCATTGCCGAAGTGATAGCGGAAACCATGGGACTTACGCTCACCCGCAAGGATGACGAAATAATCCTGGATGGGAAGGGGTGCGACCAATAGACTGCGCATGAGAAAATTCTACACGATTTTATTGCTCGTTATTTCC
Organism: Cyclobacteriaceae bacterium; assembly: GCA_035408225.1. Classification (GTDB taxonomy): domain Bacteria; phylum Bacteroidota; class Bacteroidia; order Cytophagales; family Cyclobacteriaceae; genus ELB16-189. The sequence goes on from DAOOCD010000205.1 coordinate 1,689, forward strand.
GTGGTGGCTGTTGCTCAGCAGAAAGCAGTTCCCTTGCTGGAGCGCACTATTTCAATTAGTGCCGTGAATGAAAAGGTTCCGTCCCTGTTAAATCGAATTGGGCAGGCGGGTGGATTTTCATTTTCCTACAACAGCGCCATCATCGATCCCAATCAGAATGTTTCACTGGACCTAACCAACCAAACAGTCAGGAATGTGCTGAATGAAATTTTTAAGGGCTCCATGAATTACAAGGAAAAGAGCAACTACCTGATTCTTACCAAAGCGCCAGTGGTACCGGTTAAAAACAATACGGTTGTTGTAATAATAAATGGCTATGTGGAAGATAAAGCTACCGGAGAAAAAATTCCACAAGCCAGTGTGTATGACAAGAACTCGGTGACTTCTGCCGTGACTGATGAATTTGGATACTTCAATCTTAAGTTGGAGAAGAAGACCGATTCAATTTCTCTTTCTGTGAGCAAAAAAAATTATCGCGATACATTGGTAAGCATCACCGCCCCGAGCAACCAGTATTTAACGATCTCGATTGATCCTATTAATGAAGATTCAATTTTAATTACGGCCCAAACCAATCCAACGGATTCGGTGGAGATTAAGGAGGATGAAGAAATGAGTTTTCCTTATGCATCAGAACCTAACGTTCAAAACATCCGCGATACTCTTTATGAATTAGTACAAGTGTCCTTTCTCCCATTTCTTGGCACCAATGGCCGACTGAGTGGTAACATAATTAATGATTACTCAATTAATTTTTTAGGAGGCTACTCGTTAGGCACTCGCCAAATTGAACTGGGCTTCTTCTTCAACCTCGACCGGGGTGATGTGAGTTGGTTGCAGATAGCGGGTTTTGGAAATGTAGTAGGCGGCAAGGTATATGGTATACAGGCCGCAGGCTTTGCGAATGTAAATGGAGAAGATACAGAAGCTGTGCAGTTGGCAGGTTTTGTCAATACCAATATGGGAGATACACGCGGGGTGCAGGTAGCGGGATTTGCTAATACAAATCTTGGTAAGATGAATGGCGTACAGGTAGCGGGTTTTAGCAACGTTACAGGCAAGCCCTCCAATGGTGTTCAGGTAGCAGGTTTTGGAAACGTGCAGATAGGAGATTATTCCGGATCGCAGTTTGCTGGGTTGACTAACATAGCAACTGAGAAAATAACGGGATCACAGATTTCTACGCTTTTTAACTATGGAAGAAAAGTACACGGCACTCAAATTGGTCTTGTTAATTATGCGGATACATTAGGTGGAGTTCCGATAGGATTACTCAGTATTGTGAAGAGCGGGTACCATAAGATTGAATTATCGGCAGACGAAGTCTTTTATACGAACCTGGCGTTTAGATCGGGAGTCAGGAAATTTCATACGATGTTAATGGCAGGATTTAAGCCTCAGCAATCTTTAGATCCAGCTGATACTTCGGTGTGGACCTTTGGGTATGGTTTAGGCATCACACCAAAGTTGAACCGGTGGTGGTATTTGGATCTTGATATTTCATCACAACATGTTAACAAAGGTTCTTTTACTGATGCACTAAGTTTGCTCAATAAGGTTTACGTAGGGTTTGATTTTCAGGTAGCTAAGAAATTCTCAATCGCTACCGGAGTTACCTTCAATGGGTATCTGACAAGCAATTCTTATACAGAGTATCCAACTCTGTTCACGGACTATCATCCAAAGATTGTAGCGGAGAGAAATTTCAGCAATGATACCAATTTAAAGATGTGGTGGGGCGCTAAAGTAGCACTGCGTTTTCTATAATTTAATTTCCATTTATTAATAATAAAAAGTTTATTCAGGACTAGGGGTTAACAAGAACCAACTTGTCATACGATCGAAAAAATGATTTTATGACATTCAGGAATTACCTCAGCACACTTGCTTTACTTTTTAGCAGTCTAACCCTTTCCGCACAAACTCTTACGCAAACCATTCGCGGCACAGTGGTTGATAAAATTTCCCAAACCACCTTGCCGGGAGCATCTGTTGTATTGGTCAATTCTAATCCGCTTATTGGTACCACCACTGATCCGGATGGAAATTTTAAGCTTACCCAGATTGCCGTAGGTACTCACGCCCTTCGCATTTCCTTTATCGGATATAAGGAGATTATTATTCCAAACATCGTAGTCAATTCCGGTAAGGAAGTGGTGCTTACGATTCCCATTGAGGAAGACGTTACTCAACTCACTGAAATTGTGGTGCGACCGGATGTTGAGAAAAATCAACCCATTAATGAAATGGCTACTGTAAGTACACGTACTTTTTCGGTTGAAGAGACCAGAAAATTTGCAGCTGCAGTAAACGATCCTGCACGGGCCGCAATTTCCTTTGCGGGAGTTGTATCAGCCGATGATGGAAACAATTCAATTTCCATTCGGGGAAACTCGCCTGTGGGTTTGTTATGGCGCATGGAAGGTGTTGATATTCCTAATCCCAATCATTTTGCCGATGTAGGTTCTTCCGGTGGTGGCATCTCCATTCTCAGTTCGCAACTGCTTGCCAATTCTGATTTTTCAACCGGAGCCTTTCCGGCAGAGTATGGAAATGCACTGGCAGGGGTGTTTGATCTGAATCTGCGCAAAGGAAATAATGAGAAACGTGAGTATACAATACAAGCTGGATTTTTAGGATTAGACGTGGCCGCTGAAGGTCCGTTCGCAAAAAACTACAGAGGGTCGTATCTCATTAACTACCGATACTCAACTTTAAGTGTATTATCCCAGTTGGGAGTTAAAATAGGAGATGCAGTCACCAACTTCCAGGACTTATCCTACAATATCTTTTTGCCGACCAATAAATTCGGAAACTTTTCATTGTTTGGCTTTGGCGGACTGAGTGATCAGAATCAAAATGCTAAAAAGGACTCAACACAATGGGAAGAGGATTATCAGCGGTATAGCTTTAATTATTTTTCCAATACAGGAGCTGCCGGATTTAAGCACGCAATTACTCTTAGCCCCAATACATTTCTTCAGTCCAGCGTTGTGCTTTCGGGTAACAATCATGGATTTCAAAACACCCGACTTGATAATGACTACAATCCACAGTTTAATTATAAAGAGAACTATACAACACAGAAAATTACGTTTAGCTCGGTGCTCAATCACAAGTTTAATGCAAAGAACAGTATCCGGTCAGGTATGTATCTGAACCGATATACCTACAAGTTGCTAAACCGCCATGTAAACCCCGAGACAGACCAGGTTGAAGAGTCATTAAATTCAGCACAGTACGCAAGTACCGAACAATTATTTTCACAATGGAATTATCGACCTACCGATCGGTTGACAGTGAATACAGGAGTTCATTTGCTTTACCTGAATGACAACAGCACCTATTCTGTTGAGCCTCGTGTTTCCATGAAGTATAATCTCAACAACCAACAGTCATTGAACCTCGGCTATGGATTGCATAGCCAGATGCAACCCGTTGGTGTTTACGAAGCGCAGATAGAACAACCGGATGGATCATATACACAACCCAATAAAAACCTCGGCTTTAATAAGGCGCATCATTTTGTACTGGGTTACGACAGATCACTGACAAAATATCTTCGTGTAAAAGCAGAAACTTACTATCAGCAGTTATTTAATATTGCCGTTGAGAATGATCCAACCAGTCCAATCTCTTCGCTGGTTGTTGAGGAAGGATTTGCTACTCTGCCTATGGTGAATAAAGGCACGGGCCATAACTATGGGCTCGAGTTAACGGTTGAGCAGTTTTTGCATAACAACCTTTACTTCTTATTCTCCGGTTCATTGTACAACTCAGAGTATAAAGCGTTAGATAATGTTTGGCGCAATACCCGATTCAATGGCAAACATGCGCTCAGTTTTACGGCTGGTAAGGAATATCTCTGGAAGAAAAACCGTGTGTTTGGTTTAAACCTTCGCACTATTTATACCGGTGGATTCTGGAGCACGCCCATCGATTATGAAAAATCGCAGGAAGTGGGCGAAACCCGCTATGTCGAGAGCCTTGCCTTTACCGAACAATTGCCAGACTATTTCCGCATGGATTTCAGGGTAAGCTTAAAACGCAACCGCCCAAATTCAACCACCACGCTTTCGCTGGATTTGCAGAATGCAACGAATAATAAAAACCTGGGCGGCCAGTACTACGAGCCCCAGAGTGGCGAGATTAAAAAATGGTACATGCTGCCCCTTTTGCCCATACTCAGCTACAGAATTGAGTTTTAAAAAAAGTTGACAGCAAGCTAGGGGTATAAAAGCCCTTAGCTGTCTTAGAATCAAAACACCCAAAAAGAATATGAAAAAGATTAATCTGATAACGATGCTTGTTGCCCTGGTATGGTTTACAGCATGTAATGAAGAAGACCCCGGACCGTTTCAGCAGGACCGGCAAAGTTATGCCCTTGTTGATTTTGACCGGATTGAGGCCGAAGATGCACTGATAGTAACCATAAAGTACGGTGAGAATTTTTCGATCGAAGCTGATGGCGACCGCAGAAACCTGAACGACCTGATCGTTAGTAAAAACGGCAACGCCTTGAATTTGCGTTTTAATCACAGCGAGCGCAGACAGTATGCTACTTACGTTAACATTACTCTTCCGGCTTTATATGGAGTTGATTTTTCAGGTGCTGTAAACGCAAAAGTTTCAGGCTTTACCAATGTTAATCGCATGGATCTTTCCTTATCGGGAGCATCGCTTGCCCAATTGACTATGGATATGAAAGAAATTCATTTTTCGCTTAGCGGTGCGTCTCAATTGCGACTGGCGGGCGAAGGTCAGCTGATTGATGGAAATGTTTCAGGTGCTTCTATCTTAAGCGCGTTTGATTTTAACACAACCACCTCAACACTTACGGTATCGGGCGCCAGCCATGGAAAAGTTTCCGTATCACAACAACTTGAAGTCTCGGCTAGTGGCGCCAGCGAAGTATTATATCGGGGTAGTCCGCAGGTGATTGCCGAAGTTACGGGCTC
>DAOOCD010000206.1:0-6593 GCA_035408225.1 Cyclobacteriaceae bacterium
TTAACAATTCGGTTGTACGAAACAGACGTAGATGCATCGTCACCGTAATACAACTTCACCGTTGACTTTAACAGATTCATAAATTCATCGGCCACAGACTGATGAACAAACACATAGTCCGGAGCAATGCATACCTGGCCGTTGTTGATCCACTTCGCAAAAGCAATGCGTTGAGCGGCCGTTTTCAGATTGGCCGTCTCATCCACAATGGTAGGTGATTTGCCTCCTAACTCTAACGTAACCGAGGCCAGGTGTTCTGCAGCCGCTCGCATCACCACTTTGCCAATCTCAGGAGCTCCTGTAAAAAACATATGGTTGAATGGCAACTTTAGTAACTCTGTCGAAACTTCCACATCACCTTCCATCAATGCTACTTCCGCTTCATCAAATAACTCCGTGATTATTTTTTTCATCATCGCAGAAGCATGCGGTGTATACTCCGAAGGTTTGAGGATGATGCAATTGCCCGCTGCAATCGCTGCGATCATGGGTCCGAACGTAAGGCTGAATGGAAAATTCCAGGGTGAAATGATTAACACGACTCCCTTGGGTTCGTAATGAATGTAAGAACTTGATCCTATTTGCGCCAGGGGTGTACCTACTTTCCGGGGGCGCATCCACTTAGCCAGGTGTGAACGGGTATGTTTCAGGTCAGAGGTTAACTTATAAATTTCTGCGATATCAACTTCGCTCGGATGTTTGCGGAAGTCTTTATACAAAGCTTCCTGGATTTCCTTACGGTATTTTAAAATGGCATCATATAAGCGATCCAGTTTTTTTATACGATCACGCGCAGTGGAATTGGCCACGTTTTGCTGATTGGCTTTTTGAAGTGCAAAGATTCTCTTCGCTTCATTTTTTACAGCGCTTTGCGGAGGTGGGGGGCTAATCGTATTCATAGTACTATTCTTTAGGTGGTAAAGATCTTTTGAAGTCTGCAGGGTGCAAAATTACTTCAGATTAAGTGTCTCACCAATTGCCGGTGGGGCATACTCAAATATAACTAAGTTATTGGACCTGTTGAAAACCCGATAGAAGATTCGTTACTCACTCAAGGCAGCTTCAGGTGATTGAGTTTAGTGTTGTAACAAGTGTGACCATCCACAGCCTTGGCGTGTATGCCAGGTTGAAATCAGAGCCGGGCTGACTAGAAACGGAGCCGGGTTGCCTGGAAGCGTGTACGCATTAATTGAGAAGAGAGACGGATCGGCTGGTATCGTAACCGGGCTAATTGTAATCGTAGCCGGGTTGACTGGAAGCGTGTACGCATTGATTTGGAAGGGAGCCAGATCGGCTGGTATCGTAGCCGGGCTGATTAGAATCGTTACCGGGTTGACTAGAAGCGTGTACGCATTGATTGGGAAGGGAGCCGGATCGGCTGGTATCGTAGCCGGGCTGATTAGAATCGTTACCGGGTTGCCTGGAAGCGTGTACGCATTGATTGAGTAGAGAGACGGATCGCCTGAGATCATAGCCGGTTTACTGAATGCGCAAGCACAAAGTGTGTATGGGGAGTTGTCGTGTTCAACCAGTAAGATAAAACTTGCTTTGAAAAATATTTTTTTAGAAAAAATCAAAAAAGTGCATTGTAACGTGCCAATGCTTTTTGAGTTGCTGTTTACAACAAGAATATAGTTTTACAAAATGTGATTCCGAAGAGCAACCTGCTGAAGCAACCCTCGTGTACATTCATATAACTTAAAAAAATAAAGTTATGACACATGTTCAAAACGTGCACGCCTTTGGGGAGCTCAAGGGCCTTTGCACCGGGTACGGAGGAGAGTACAATCCCGGAAAACAAAACCTCCAGGTAGAAGCGTTGACTACCTTATGGCTCAACGCGAATCAAGTGATGGATGACGTGATCGTAGCCAAGGCTGAGTACGACATTGCCACCAACAATCGGGAGCAGGCTTTTGCTCAACTCGGGAAACTGGGTACCCGCATTTTCGGTAATCTGAAAGCGGGGGGAGCAAGTCCACTTTTATTGAATGATGCGCAAACACTCGTGAACAAGCTTCGGGGTATGGGCACTAAGGCTCATCGACCGCCCATTTCTTCGCAGGAATCTGAACCCGTAAAAGCAAAGAGACGACTCGGTGGCCACGATTACGCCAGCCGGGTAAATCACTTTGCCAGTTTACTGGAAATCGTGATGTCCGAACCCACGTACAAACCGAATGAATCTTACCTTTCGGTAGCCGGTTTACGAGGCGTGTTGGACAATCTGCGCAAGATTAATGAGGTAGTCGTTGCAGCCAAGGTGGCTTTGCGGGAAGCACGCAGAAATCGGAATACCTTACTGTATGTAGGGGAGGAAAGCCTGGTATCTACAGCACTAGCTGTGAAGCAGTATGTGAAAGCCATTTATGGCTTCACCAGCCAGCAGCATTCAGAAGTGTTTCGAATTGGTTTCACTAAACCCAAAGTGCGATGACCATCCTTAAAATGTAAAAACCCTGCAGCGATGCGGGGTTTTTTTATGTCTAATTATTTGCGTTTTTCTAGTCCAATCGAAGTATACAATTAAATACATGTTTTACTTAGGTTAATTAAAATATAATAGTGTAGATTAGAATAAATTCTTCAACCTTAAGTACTCAAGATCAATACGAATTGATTCTGTGATAACCGCAAGTGGGCTATTTGTAGCCAGGGGTATAAAGGGCCGTTAATAATCTCTACGGATTTTCTTTTCGTATTTTATAACCTAACCCCTACCTTTTATGAAAAAAGTGTTTTTTACATTGGGCTTGCTTACTTTTCTAAGCGCAGGCCTCATGGCTCAAATTGCCTATGAACAATTTGAATCAACTCCGATGCAGCCGAAAGCTGATAAGATTGATTTATTTAAGAAGGGAATTGCTGCGCACAATAAAAAGTATCATGCAGCAGATCCTTACAAGGGAAGTGTGTGGACAGATCTTACCGGTCCAACATCAGGCGATTACGTTTGGTATATGGGCCCCACAACATGGGCTCAGATGGATAACCGGCCTGGTGCTGGTGAACACCAGCTTGATTGGGATAAAAATGTTACTCCCTATGTCGAATCCTATGGAGAGGTAACGTACTGGCGCATGAATAAGGATGTTAACTATATGCCGGAAGGTGGATCCGCAGCTGCATTCACAAAAAGTCGCGGCCGCTTTAACTACATAAAACCCGGGCAAATGGATCGTTACATTGAGCAAATGAAAAAAGTAGTTGCCGTTTATAAGAGCCTGAAAAGCACTGCGTCATTTTATTTAGCTACTCGGCAAGGGGCATCTGCAGGACCGCATGCAGTAACCTATAGCGATTTTGCCAGCTGGTCGTGGTTAGATTCAACACCAGATTTTGCGAAGCAGTTTGATGTAGTACACGGCCAGGGAGCGTACGCAAAATTTATTGCCGAGCTTGATTTATGCACAGACCGAACTAAAACCTATGATGTGCTAAGTGAGTTGGTGAAGGAGTAAGAAACTGTTTTAAACACAATAGAAAGCCTTCAACGTTGAGGGCTTTCTAGTTTAGTTTTTGACCTTATATATTGAACTTATGCTGCGCACCATCCACCGAAACGCAGGCTCCCGTGAGTAAACTTGCGCGGGGCGAAACCATAAAGGCTGCCACATTTCCTATTTCTTCCGGGGTGCCCATTCTACCCAACGGACTTGCTGCGAGGATCTGATCATAGAAACCCCGGTTGTGTTGTTTAGCCAGATCCCAAACTCCTCCTTCAAATAAGATCGAACCCGGAGCGAGTGTGTTTACCCGAATATTTTTAGATGCCAGTTCCACAGCTTTTGTTTTTGAATAACTGATGATGGCAGCTTTAGAGGCAGCATAAGCTGGCGGAGAACCGGATTCAAGTCCCGAGATAGAAGAAATAAACAAAATACTTCCACCACCGGATTCAATCATCCACGGAACCACTTTTTGTAAGGCCCAGACCCCGGCCATTACATCAACCGTGATAGAAGCTTCCCACGCGGCTGCGTCATCACCCATATTTAATGCGGAGACATTATTCACAAGAATATCCACGCTGCCAAGGTTTTTTTTGGAAGCTTCAAGAAATTCATCCAGGGATTTTTTATTCCCGACATCACATACAGATGTAAAAACATTTACTCCTTTTTTCTTGAGTTCTTTCTCGGTTGCCCGTAATGCATCTTCACCGCGGGCACACACGGCCACGTTAGCGCCTTCGGCCGCCAGGGCCAACGCAATGCTTCTGCCGATGCCTTTGCTGGCCCCGGTTACGACTGCATTTTTTCCGGATAGTTGTAAGTCCATGGGGAAGAGTAGTTTTAAGAGGTATTTACTAAACTGTTTTAATGATCATCGAGGTTATGAACTCTTTATTCACCCTTCGACAGGCTCAGAGTGACAATGTATAGCTTATGTAGTCTGAGCGTTGAAGTCAGCAAGTATGCTCAACAATCAAAAATAACAATTTTAAGCTGCTTATCTGCAAGCTGAGGGCAAGCTCATATTTTCAATCATAAGAAATAGAGATTTGTTATGGCTACTAAAGTATTAGTAGATTCAGATAATTGATATCGGAAATCATCTGGAATACAAGACCGGGTTAAGCGCACTATCAATCACTTCACCTACCACAGCTCCCCGGCACCAGGTATTCCAATCCTGAAGTTGATTTTCATTCACAGGTTCCTGTAGCCGCATGTCTTTATCCATGTAAATTACGGTCATCACTTTGCGCATCGTATTTGTTTTGTTAGGCCCGGCCCGATGAAAGATCCAACCCATGTGGAAACTTACTTCGCCTACATCAAAGGGTTCTACCACTTGTTCAAAATCACGCAGGGTCAATTTCTTTTGCAACTCTTTTTCGCTCTCGTCACTGATCTTCAGATTTCGGCCTTCGGTTAAGCGCTGACTGCCGGCACTAAACTCCAATGGGCCTAACTCCAGCCCGGTCTTTTGTAAGGGGATCCACACGGTTACGCATTTATCGGTGTTCAAAGGCCAGTAGTACTGATCGGCATGCCAGGGTGTGTGGCCACCACTGGGTTCTTTAAACAAGGCCTGATCGTGATACATTCTCACTCCATTAACGCCTAATAAATCGGAAGCCATTTTTGCCAATCGCTTGCTGAACACAATTTCTTTCACGCGATCAGACTTTGTCCAGAGGTTCATGATTTGCAAAAAAGCTTTGCCATAGGTATCGCGTTGCTCGATGGGCAGGTGTTGCGTGTTGAGTCGCTTCACCTCGGCTGAGATCGTTTCATTCATGTATAGAACAGTCTCTGCAGGGAGCACATTCTTTATTTTGATAAATCCATTCTTTTGGAAGAAGCGGATTTGATCATCAGTAATATGAAAAGGTTTGTCTAAGATTTCCAGTTCAGGGCGTGAAGACATGATCGAAATACTACTTTATGGCATCTCCAAATATAGGTTTTTTTACACATCAAGATGCTTGGCCCAGCTTCGTGATTCATTCTGACTACAAGGATTTTTAAGGTCTTTTGTGTTTTCTGGATTGTATTTAATACGATTCAAATGGCAAATAGATTGAAAGATACCTTTTCGATTTCTTGCTTTTAACGGTTAGAATGTATTAAATTCAATTACCCAAAATCCAAATGCTATGCGAAATCTCACGCGAATTCTGTTTGCGGTGATTGCTATTTTTGCAATCGCCTGTCAGTCTGGTGATAAAAAAACAAAACCAATAGTAAGTAAAACTTCGTTGCGTCCAGTACCAGGACAATATGTAGTAATCATGACAGATTCCTTTGAAAAACCATTGATTATGCTTGAAGGTATTAAGGATGAGTCTTCGAAGTCTAAGGCAAGGCAAGTTAAAATCAATAAGGTTAAGGGCTTTGCTAAAGATCATACCCTTAAGCTTTCCGATTCATCAATATTTGTAGATATCAGTGTTGGCTTTGTGGCAGAAATGGATTCTGCGAGAGCGGAACAAATTAGAAGTGACAGAATGAATGTGCAATCGGTTACACCAGATTTTGAAATTAAGCTAACGGATCCTGTTCAACAGGGTCAACCCATACAACAGGGTCAACCTATTCAGCAAGGTCAACCCATTCAACAAAGTTTGATTCCTGTTCCAGCAGGTTCTACTACCTGGCAATCATGTGCTTTGGTTGAGGCAGGTGGGCCAATAAGTGCCTCAGGTAAAGCTACCAAAGTCTGGATTATTGATACAGGTATTCAACCGCATCCAAATTTGAATATCAATACAACGTTGAGTCGAAACTTTGTAGATGGTGGGGCTGCTTATTCGGCAGATGACGATGACAATGGACATGGAACTCACGTGGCAGGAATTGTTGGTGCTATGCCGAATAATACTTTCTTTAAAGATGATGACGGACATCCACTGACAGTAAGTGTGGGTGTTTCGGAAGGTGCTACTTTGGTTTCCTTAAAAGTACTGGATGCTGATGGAAATGGTAAGTGGAGTTACCTTATCCGTGCACTTAATCAGGTGTCTCGAAATGATATTGAAGGAGATGTTGTGAATCTTAGTTTGTGAGCTTATTGTGTTGATTGTGCTGTTGAACTTCCGGGCTTGAGAACTATGATACTGAATTTAGCAGCCAAAAAGGTCTATA
>DAOOCD010000207.1:0-6582 GCA_035408225.1 Cyclobacteriaceae bacterium
TGTTAAAAACAACTAACCGCGGTGAAGTAGCTAAGTATGATTTAAAAAATGGACAATTGAGCATCAGGTACCGCGCGCGGGTTGAAGAGTTAAGCACCGGTAAATTTAGCCGCGATGGTAAGCTGGTAGCAGTCTGCACAAAAAAGGAAGTCTCGATTTACAACGCACAAACGGGTGATTCGATTAAAAGTATAAACCCCGGTATTGAAGCCGAAATAAATCAGGCGGTGTTTACGGCAAATGGCAAGCAGCTGTTGTTAGCGTGCGATAATAATGTGGTGTTGATTTGGGACATCGCAAAGAATAAAAAGTCTGGTGAGCTTACCGGTTTTTTAAACCAACGCGATAAAGGGGGCTTAACCTATGATCCAAATTCATACTGGGATTCGCACATCGCAAAATACCTGCGTGTAAAAAATGAGCCTTTGTTGAGTCGCGATAATAAGACCTTACTCAAGGGCAAGTTCGGTTCAAAAGTTAAGAAGTGGGATGTAGCCACCGGAAAAACCGAAATGGAATATATTGGCCATGATAAAGCCGCGGTCTGTTATCAATACAGTCGCGATGGGAAAAAATTATTAACAGGTGGTGGCGATGGGAAAATAATTGTTTGGAATGCCCAACGGGGTGACACTGTGTTAACAATCCCCTCCTACCGCCAGCCAATTTTTAGTATAAGTTATAATCGTGACGAAACGCAAATTCTAAGCAGTAGTTGGGACGGATCTGTTAGGATTCATGATGCTGCAACGGGTCAACAGTTATTTTATTACGAATCAAAAAATGGTTCGGCTTACAATGCCAGGTTCAGCCAAAATGATTTGTACCTCATAACGGCCAGCTTGCCCACCGGATTGCAGATGTTGGAAATCGATACGCAAAAAACAATTCGCGAGTTTATAGGTCACACAGAAACAGTTTCCGTAATACAACTCACGCAAGACGGAAAAAAAATTCTGAGCGCCAGTTGGGATGGTACCCTGCGTGTGTGGGATATCGCTACCGGCCTTGCTGACCGAAAGTATTCAGGTCATGTGGGTGAAATATATGCAGCCATTTTCAACAAAGCCGAAAACACAATTTATAGCGCTGGCGCGGATCGCTTAATAAGACAGTGGGATGTGGCCACCGGAAAAATTTTAACAACCTTTACAGGACATCAAAGTGAGGTAACGAGTCTTCAGCTTACCAGCGATGAGAAAATGCTGATCAGCCATAACGTTGATGGCGTTACTAAATTTTGGAACCTGGCTACCGGCAAAGAATTTTTTGAGCATATCCATTTTGGTGAGAAGGAATGGATGGTTAAAAATCCGGAAGGATATTTTAATGGAACACAGGATGCACGGCAATACATTCATTTTGTAGATGGATTGAAGACCTATAGCGTTGATCAGTTCTTTCATGAATTCTATCGTCCCGACTTGTTACCCAAGATTTTTCAAAGCAGGGGCAGCGATGGGTATAACGGCATCCAGGGAAAATTAAGCACATCACCACCACCAGGCATTAAGATTGCAACCATTCCACAAACGGATGAAACGCAGGCCGAAGTCCTTATAAAAATGACCGATATGGGTGGCGGCATTGAAACAGTAAAACTTTTTCACAATGGCAAAAACATTCCTCTGGATAAACAGACATTGAAACTTCCATCCCGAAAGGGCGAGAGTACAACCTATCGCCACATCATTAACCTGATTGGCGGAACCAATACAATTACGGCATCCGCCAGCAATAAAGATAAAATTGAATCAGATCCACAAATGGTGGAAGTGATTTCGGATCGTGCTGGTAAAATCAGTATCTGTTATGTTCTTGCCGTGGGTATCAATGAGTATAAAAATCCAAAGATGACGTTGAACTATGCTCGCCCCGATGCTGAGTCGTTTGGTAAAATAGTAGATGAGAAAGGCTCTTTGTTTAAGAATATCGAGTTGCATAGTTTGTATGATGCCGATGCAACGAAGGATAATATCCTGAAAAAATTAGAAGAGCTGTCCACGAAAGTAAACCAGGAAGATGTGTTTATCTTTTATTATGCGGGTCATGGCAGCATGGTTGACAATCAGTTTTTCTTTATCCCCACGGGTAGCAGCAGGCTCTATGATCTTTCTTCTTTGCAGAAGGATGCTATTGAGGCAAGTGTTCTTCAGGATCGATTGAAAAACATTAAAGCACTAAAACAACTGATTGTGATGGACGCTTGCCAGTCGGGTGCTTCCGTGGAACTATTAGCCACCCGTGGAGCCGCTGAAGAAAAAGCCATCGCACAACTTTCTCGTAGTGCAGGCATTCACGTGATGGCTTCGGCCGGCAGCGAACAGTTTGCCACTGAGTTTGCGGAATTAGGTCATGGTTTATTTACGTACTTACTTATCAAAGCTTTACAGGGCGATGCCGATGGCGCCCCGAAAGATGGAAAAGTTACCATCTATGAATTGAAATCATACCTTGATGATCAAGTACCGGAGATGACACAAAAGTTGAAAGGTAAGCCGCAGTATCCATATACATTTTCGCGTGGGCAGGATTTTCCCGTGGTGATTGAGAATGAGAAGTAGTTTGTTCTGTTCATATCTGACCGCATCTTAGCTTCACAAAACGGGTCTGACTCCTGTAGAATTATCGAATTGTTAATTATTTTTTTACCTTAGCGCTTGTAAACCAACTAATTATGATTAATGGAAGAAGCAAACCCGGTTAAATTTTACCTTGCCAGGTATTTTTTCCTGGCGCTTAGCGCGCTTCAAGGACTGGCCTCAGCACTCATCTTACTCCAATTTGGAGATTCCCCTAAAAACAGATTTGTCGCCTTCGCCCTTTTTACGCTTGCGCTGATATTTTTTTCGTTACACCTGTTGATTGCTCAACGGATCAAGCGGGTGGCTATAAGCAGAAAGAAAATTGCTGTGATCAATCCCACGAAAGTGAAAAATTATGATTGGTCGGACGTGAAGAGTGTAAAACTTATTCCCTTCTTTAACTTGTATAGTTTGAAACTAAAGGGGAAGCGGAAGATTTATTTTTTGCCTACAACCAACACAGCAGCCGTATTCGGACTTTTTTCTTCTGAGTCAGAGTTGATACCGAAGAAGGTGAGGTGATTATTGACCTGTTCTTTTAAGATAGTTACTAAACATTTCCCGATAGAATTTATAAGGATTATGATACCCGCCCATGATAAGCAGTAACCTTTTTTATAGTGAAAGTTTCATCTAAAAGTTTATCAAAGCTCTTTAAAGGTGCGCCATTACTTAAAGATGCTTTCTCGACATAGAGCACCTGAAAGACTGGCATTGTTTGTGCCAATCCAATTTGAACAACGAAGGTGAAAAGTATAAAAAGCACTTTCATTTAAGGAATCCGAAATGGTTTATTAATCTGATTATCAAAAGTTAGGTATTTCTAACCACATAGAAACATGGGGCTAATCAGTAGGTAATTTTGCAAAATATTCATTCACATAAGTCCGTTGCCCTTCATTAAAAATATTGGAACTATTAAAATTTATGAGAATACCTTTAGGGGCCTTTAAAAGTTTCATATAGGTAAGAAGCTGCGCTTCAAACACACCTGTCATTTCATGAACAGCCTTCAATTCTACAACAATACATTGTTCAACAAAAAAATCACACCTAAAGTCAATAGCCAGTGCTTTACCTCTATACTCTACGGGTACCTTCATCTCTGTGGAAAAATTTATTTTTCTATGTAAGAACTCTTCCGTCATACACTGATGGTACACACTTTCTAACAATCCTCTTCCCATTGCTTTATGGACTTCAATGGCGCATCCAATTATTGAATAGGTGAGTTCGTCCAAATATTTCTTTGTAACCATAACTATGATATCTATCTGGTTAAAGAATAATTGAAACCAAGCGTTATAATATTAAGAATTATGTGTCTATGTGGTTAATGACTTACTTCAACACACCCAATTCCTTTCCCACTTCGGTAAAGGCTTGAATCGCTTTATCTAAATGGTGACGTTCGTGTGCGGCTGAAATCTGCACCCGGATTCTCGCTTTGCCTTTGGCTACCACCGGAAAGAAAAATCCGATCACATAAATTCCTTTCTCTAACAATCGTTCAGCAAACTTCTGTGCCAACGGAGCTTCATACAACATAATCGGAACGATTGGATGAATGCCCGGCTTAATATCAAATCCGGCTGCAGTCATTTTTTCACGAAAGTATTTAGTGCTTTGTTCGAGTTTATCCCGCAAGGTTGTGGTCTCTGAAAGCATGTTGAATACTTCAATGGAAGCTCCTGTAATGGAGGGCGCCAATGTGTTTGAAAATAAATAGGGGCGTGATCGCTGACGCAACAGCTCTATAATTTCTTTACGGCCTGAGGTAAAACCGCCCGAAGCGCCACCCAGGGCTTTGCCTAACGTGCCGGTGATAATATCAACACGACCTATTACACCACAATATTCAGGAACTCCACGCCCGGTTTTGCCAATAAAACCGGAAGAATGGCATTCGTCTGTCATAACCAGTGCTTCGAATTGATCAGCGAGATCACAGATCTTATCCAACTGCGCTATTGTTCCATCCATAGAGAACGCGCCATCGGTAACAATAATAATCTGATTAGCTCCTGCCTTGCGTGCCTCCTCTAATTGCACCTTCAGATCAACCATGTCATTGTGCTTGTACCGATAGCGCATGGCTTTGCATAAACGCACGCCATCGATAATGGACGCATGATTTAATTCATCTGAAATAATGGCATCTTTTTCTCCGAACAACGGCTCAAATACTCCGCCATTGGCATCAAAAGCTGCGGCATATAATATAGTGTCTTCTGTGCCAAGAAATTCTGAGATCTTTTTTTCGAGTTCTTTATGAATGTCCTGCGTGCCACAGATAAACCGCACGGATGACATCCCGAAACCATGCGTATCAATTGCTCTTTTGGCGGCTTCAATCACCCGCGGATGTGATGACAGACCCAGGTAGTTGTTAGCACAAAAGTTAATTACCTCTTTGCCATCCTGGGTTTTGATATCGGCTCCCTGTGGAGTAACAATAATTCGTTCCTTTTTGAAGAGACCTGCTTCGCGAATGGAGTCGAGTTCTTTCTGCAATACGGGTTGAAGTCTTTTATACATGGCTCAATTCATTTTCGGTTTGGGTCTCATAACAGGTTTGGATGGCGGTGATTCCACTTTTGTGGATGATTCATCAGCTTTCAATAAATGCCTTCTGCGCACCGGGTTGATCAGGTATAACTTTTGCGAAGTAAAGCTTGCAGGGCTCATCTGGTCAAACAACGAATTCCATTCCTGCCACAAGTCAGGTTCAGCAGTGCGAAAGGCCTGACTATCTATCTTTTTACTGATCAGATAATCTTCAAAATTCATCGCGTAAATCTACAATCGTAATTCGTAATTCGTAAATGGTAATTTTCTCTAACTTCGCCCCGCATTCGTTTGAATACATGAAGAAAACAAAGATTTTACTCATTGGTGCTGGAGGCCAACTCGGCTCAGAACTTACCCAGGGCCTTTGGAAAATATATGGTCAGGAAAATGTAATTGCCTCCGACATAAAAGACGCTCAGGGTATTTTGAAAGAAGGCCCTTACGAGAAGTTTGATGTGATGCAGCGCGACAAACTTTTTGAATTGCTTCGCAAGCACGAAGTCACCCAGATCTATCATTTGGCAGCGCTCTTATCAGCTACCGGTGAGAAGGACCCACGCTGGGCATGGAAACTGAACATGGACAGCCTGCTCTTTGTATTAGAAGCAGCCCAAGAGCTAAAACTTCATAAAGTCTATTGGCCTAGTTCCATTGCTGCCTTTGGCCCAACCACCCCCAAGCAAAATACTCCGCAAGACACCATCATGGATCCAACTACGGTGTATGGTATTACCAAACTTGCCGGAGAACTCTGGTGCGAATATTACTTCAGAAGGTATGGCGTGGATGTGCGCAGCTTAAGATACCCAGGGCTTATTGGTTACAAAACTCCTCCCGGAGGTGGCACTACCGATTATGCAGTGGATATTTACTTCAAGGCAATCAAGGAAAAAAAATATGAATGTTTTCTGGCTGCTGATACGTATCTACCCATGATGTATATGGATGATGCAGTAAAGGCAACATTGGATTTAATGGAAGCTCCCGCAGAAAAAGTAAAGATTCGTTCCAGCTATAATATTGGTGCGATGAGTTTTTGCCCGGCCCAGGTAGCAGCAACAATCAAAAAACATATTCCGGATTTTACTATCACCTACAAACCTGATTTCCGCCAGGCTATTGCCGACTCATGGCCCAAGTCGATTGATGATTCACCTGCCCGCCAGGATTGGGGCTGGAAGCACCAGTTTGGATTAGAAGAAATGACGGAAGATATTCTTAAGAATCTGCAGGCAAATCCTGAATTTCTAGCTCACTAGCATAAGCTTTTGTCGTTGGATTGTCGAGATTATAAGTTTCAAAATCATGTAAATTGCTAACTCCAAATATTTCAATATAAATGAACAATCTGCTGGTTAATTACAATACTATAACAATCATTGCTATTAATCGCCCACAGGTACTTAATGCACTCAACCAGGAGACC
>DAOOCD010000208.1:0-6543 GCA_035408225.1 Cyclobacteriaceae bacterium
CTGATAGAAATCGATTTGATCTTGCGAAAGCTCAAAGGGCTTTTCGAGCAACTCGCGGACGGAAAGTGGTATAGCCATATGATTTAATTAATGATCAAAACTACGGACTGTTGAACAAGGCCATTTGCACTAGAAAATCAAAAACTAATACTATATTGACATCCTAAATCACTTTGTATCATATTTTGCAGTATAATTGTTCTAATGAAGGCAAAGTTTGAGCATATTTCTAGTAAAAAAGGAACTGAGTCGTTTCTGGCATATGCACTTACCGTACCCTATTTCGAATTCAAATGGCATTACCATCCTGAGTACGAACTAACGCTGATTACCCATGGAAACGGTAAACGACTTGTGGGTGACTCGTATGACAACTACGAAGCTGGTGACCTCGTGCTGCTGGGCCGTGAGCTTCCCCACACCTGGACGAGCGAACCAATTAAAAACAAAAAGGTATCTGCGATTGTCATACAATTCCCGGCAGACTTCATCGAACGATTTACCGGTCTGGAGGAATTTAAGCGCATGAAGGCGATGCTGGCTGCTGCGGATCGCGGGTTGTTCTTTCATGATGCTCACGCTGTATGCGATGGCCTTGAAAAACTTCCTGCCCTTTCGGGAGTTGAAAGGGTAATGGCATTACTAGCCATCTTGAATCAACTGGCAGTCTTGCGTTACAAGAAACTATCCTCCGAATACTTTCAGCTTGTAAAAGGCGAAAAGACCGAAAGCCGGATTAATAAGGTGTGTCAGTATATTCAGAAGCATGCTGATGAACCGTTGAGCCTTGAACAAGTCGCAGGGTTGATTCATCTTTCAAGAAGTGCATTCAGTAAGTTTTTTAAGCGCGCTACCGGCAAAACCTTCTCGGACTATGTAAACGACATTCGCATTAGTAGAGCCTGCCACTTGTTAGCCGAGACCGATAAACCCATCAACGAGATTGCGCATGCAACCGGTTTCGAAAGCCTCTCTTATTTTAACCGGGTGTTTCTAAAAAAGAAAGGTGTTACCCCAAGTCAATTCAGTTCTGGCTTTGTCTAATTTGGTGTCTAATATTTTTATGCTGTCTATCATTTGCATGTTGTTGCTTTAAATTACTACCAACGGTTTGCAGCTTGGCGTATTGACGAATTTTTAGCACAAATGTTCATACGAAGAATTGCACTTGAGCCTATTACAAAACTGTCATACGAAACACTGGACCCGCCATTACGCCAAACCGCTTTTATGCACAGTGGTTTGTATACCAATTCACTATTTATATTCGACCACGACTTTATCAATTATTCCGCTAAACTTAAACGGAACATCGTATTTTAAATTTACAGGCGTTGAAGTGTCTTCTCCCACGTCAAAAGTTTCTTCGGTAGAAAAACGAAGAGGTACCGTAGCATCTACACGACCTCTTGCGATTTCCTGGCCGTCCAATGTGAGGGTGACATTTCCTCCCTTGCCCATACCGCCGCCATCGTACTTAAAGTCCATGACCAATTTATGCTTACCTGGCTTGATGGAACTGTCAGATTGTATGTAATATTCTTTTTGAGCTGCATGGTTATAGCAAAACACCGGTTTGCCTTTGGCCATATACAGTGCCCATCCTCCAAACAATCCACCCTGGGTCACTATCATGCCCGAAGTTTTATCATCTTTCAATTCAAGTTCGGCAGTTAATTGCCATGAAATATTCTTGATTTCAGGGGCAGCGCCTTCCGGGATTCGTTTCATGCCTTGATAGTAGGTAAATGAAGTGCGGCCTCGGGTCAGGCTTGGACGGTTTTCTGTTGCAAAGCGGGCGGCTTTCGAATTATCAATTGGTAAGGCATCATTTTTTGCGGCTTCGGCAAAAAACAGGTTTTTCATTTCTGCTAATTTCTCAGGATTTGAAGCAGCTAAATCTTCAGACTGTGAAAAATCTTTCTCGATATTATACAATTCCCATTGTACATCTTTCATCCAATCTACTTCAACCGACTTACCACTCCAGGGATCTACAAATACCTTTGTGTTCGCCATCCAACCTTCGTGATAGAGACCTGCATTCCCAAAGATTTCAAAATATTGTGTCGTCCTGCGATCCTCAGCTTTAGCACTATCAAATGTGTACTTCATACTGATGCCTGACATTGGTTTTTGCCCCACACCATTGACGATGGCTGGTTGTTCTATGCCGGCGGCTTCCAGGATAGTTGGAACAATATCAGACACATGATGGAATTGACTTCTCATTTCTCCTTTTGCTTTAATGCCCTTTGGCCAGGATATGACCATGGCATTACGGGTGCCTCCAAAATGACTTGCAATTTGTTTCACCCATTGAAACGGGGTATTCGAGGCCCAACCCCAACCGGCAGGCACACTGTTATTTGATTTCCAGGTACCCAATTCATCTATATGGGAAAGAATAGCATCGGGGTTTTCGTCTATCATGCTTAGAATAGTAAGATCATTGTATTTGCCATGTATTCCGCCTTCACTGGCTGCCCCGTTATCACCCACAATATAAATCACCAGTGTATTCTCCAGTTGTCCCATATCTTCAATAGCTTGTAAGACACGACCTACATTATAATCTGCTTGCTCCAGATATGCAGCATAGATCTCCATCATATACGAATACATTTCCTTGTACTTTGGATCCATACTATCCCAGGCTGGCAACGATGGATCACGAGGAGTTAACTTTGCGTCTGCCGGAATAATACCCATTTTCTTTTGGCGCTCAAAAGTCATTTCACGCAATTTGTCCCAGCCCATATCGAACTTTCCTTTTTGCTTGCCAATCCATTCTTTAGTGGCATGATGGGGTGCATGGGTTGCTCCTGGTGCATAATAGCAGAAGAAAGGCTTATCAGGGGCAGATGCTTTTTGCATTTTTATCCAGTTGCTGGCCTGGTCGGCAAGATCATAATCCAGGTTATAATCAGGCTTGCCCAGGTATGGCTCAATGGGAGTGATGCCATCAAACAATAATGGACGAAACTGATTGGCTTCGCCTCCGATGAATCCATAGAATTTCTCAAAGCCTAAGCCGGTTGGCCATATGTCAAAAGGTCCGGCAGCACTTGAATGCCAATCAGGCACGTTATGGTTTTTACCGATCCATGCAGTGTTATAACCATTCTGTTTCAGGATTTCTGCCACTGTGGCATTTTCCTTGCCTATTAATGAGTGGTAGCCAGGAAATCCATTGGCCATTTCAGTGACGACACCTGAGTGTGCCTGGTGAGAGTTTTTTCCGGTAAGCAGGGCCGCCCGGGTGGGGCTGCACACCGCCGTTGTATGAAAGCGGTTATACTTTAATCCATTATCTGCCAATCGCTGTAATGTCGGTGTATGGGCATAACCACCAAAAGTACTGCTGGCACCAAAGCCCACATCATCCAATAAAACTAGAAATACATTAGGGGCATCTTTTGGCGCATGAGGTTCCTTTGGGAAGTCTTTGATTGATTCCTTGGGCGAGATAGAAATCTTGCCACTAAAAGGTTCCTGTGGGACTGGCAATACTTTCTGTGCGCTTGTGATATGCACAAAACATATCATCGAGAGGAACGACAATTTTACAGAATCGAAACTACTTTTCATTAATATCATTTGTTGAGGAGAAATGTATTAAAATATTTTAAACTCATCTTTAGTTCAAAATATTTATAGGAATTTTTAGTTGATTTTGAATTAGCAATGGCAGAACACTTTGCGGCTATAAGAAGTTGTCGGGTTTTACCGCAAAGGGAAAAGCAGGACATCAGCTTTTGTGCTGCCACAAATCTAGTGGAAGGGGGCGAAATAACCAATTTTTGCAGCTCCTGTTAGCTGCGGACATTCTATTCCTTGATTGGGTCAATCGGTACCTGGTCGTTATTGATGGCTTCCCTGATCTGTGGTATATACTTTGTCTTTACGATGACCATCAATCAACCGCTTCCCATAGTTGAACTTTGTGGCCTTCTCCGTCAAGGATATGAACAAACTTGCCATAGTCGGTCGATTCAATATTGTCCACAATAGTTACGCCTTCTTTTGTTAATTCTGCGACTAGTGCATCCAGGTTTTCAACCCGGTAGTTGATCATAAAGTCTTGGTGGGAAGGCTCAAAATATTTTGTCGTCTCTGGAAAGGGTGTCCACTGAGTCTGTGCTTTATTCTTGCTGTCAGAGCTTTCATACCATTCGAAAGTCGCGCCATACGGATTTGCGTCTAGGCCCAGATGCTTTTCATACCATTCTGTAATTTTTTTCGGGTCTTTGCTTTTAAAGAAAACGCCCGCAATGCCGGTGACTCTTTTCATTGCAGTATGACTATTTGTTGTTGCAGTCGTGATGGTCTTAAATGCGAAACCAAGACAAAAAGTTATCACAAGTGTCAAGGTTATTAAGATGGGATTCTTCATTGTTGGTAGTTAATTGTATTGCCTGTTTATTTGTCGTTTGAGTCTATATGTCTGATGATAACGTCAAGGGATGCTCGTATGCAGGCCGACTGAGTTTGAGGCCGTTTCCGGGGTACCTTTGTCCAAATTTACGGTTTCATTTTCAATGTTGATAGCCCTGCTTATGAGCATCCGATGTTGCATGCGGAATCTTCGTTACTTTTGTTGTAGTAATAAATCTATAATTTGCTATCAAGATATTCTTGAACCTTAAGTATTATGTCACTATTAACTTTACTAAGTAATTCATGTTCAGATTCGTACTCAAGCACAGGCAATACCCAGGGGTATGGCTTCCAATGTTCAAACATACTGTATTCCCCTTTGCCACTCAATAATATAGGTTTAATGACTAAAGACGGGTTATTTGGTATTAGCTCAGAAAGTTCTTGAGGTATGCTTTTAGCATCGGTAATATCTGCAATAATAAATTTAGACATCCTACCTAACAGTCCAATAGTTTCAGTTAATGACCTGCTTGTCGGCCCCTCAAAGTCAAATACGACGGAGATGTAGCCATGTTCTCGGAGTTTTATTTTAAGACTATCTAATATTGGCTTCATATCCTTAGTAAATCTACCGAGAATCAAGACCACTTTACTTGTAATGGTATCAATTATTCTTTTGAGATTACTGTTTGTACTCATAAGATAAATGAATTGACCAACCTCAACATCATCAACGGTTAAAATGAATTCATCCTTGTCGTTTGTAATTCTCAAATCTTTTTGGATTAGTCCATTTGAAATAATGTTCCATGCGGAAATACCAAATATATTTGATCCAGAAATATTTGCTAATTCTAAATTTGAGTTTGTTAAATTAGCTCCAACTAAATGAGCGTTCTGAATTTGAGCTCGATAAAAATTGGAACCTGTCAAATTGCAGCAAATCAAATTTGAATTATTTAGGTCACATTCAGTGAAATCACAATTATTTAATAATGAGCTCGTACAACTACTATCAGAAATAATAGCATTACGAAAGTCTGAATTAGGGTGAATTGAGAAGTTTAAGTTTACACGGGACATATTAGCCTGTCGAAATATAGCCTCCCCTCCTTGTGTTAAACTTAAATTGGCGTCATGTAATATGCATCTTGAAAAATCAGATTGAAGCAAAATAGATTCAATTAAAACTGTTTCTCTTAAATCAGAATCAGAAAAATCAATTCCAGCTAGGTTATACCTAAGCAATGTAAGACCGCTTAAATCCTGCTTTGACAAATCAATACGTTTAATATTTTCAATTGATCGCCAGGAATTCCATTTAGTTGCCCCTTGATCGTCATCCAAAGAACACTCCTCTAGAAACATTTTAATATCCATAAAGCTAAGAAATGATGGTGATAGATTATTAATTGCATACAAATTATGTTACATGCTTTTGTTTTTTCTCAAGATTAAAGTTTGTCTTGAAGTCCAATGAAAAGTCAGCATTAAAAGCTGTTCTCATAAGCTCAAATGCATATCCAATATTTGTTGAAATGATACATCTGTGCCCATTTGTAACATACTCAATTAGAACCCCGACTAACTGATAAAATGGTACTTGACTGTGTTCAATATTTTGATCTGGAACCACCCATAGTCCACCACCACTCATGCCATTTGGTTTGATCATCCTGGTATCATTCCCTTTAATTGGCTTTGCCAATCTCTTTGGCATATCAACTATTATGTGTTGACCAAAAATGTAGCCTAACTTATTGTACCACTTCTCCTCTGAAAGTTTAGCTGGAAGGCCTAAGTATTTAACTTTGTTTTCTCTAAATTTAATAGGATCCTCTGTGAGTGCAGCCGGCAATCCACTTATTAAGTAATCTGTAGTTCTATCAAAAGGAAAAGGATTTAATCTTACTTTATCGATTTCTAAAAATTCAAAGCGGTCTGAAATTAGATTTAACATATTCGGTTCAAGTTCAATTACCTCAATATCGCACTGGTTTTTTGATGAAGGATTATCTATATACCTGTTCCTCCCTAATGCCGGATATAGCGAAACTAAATTTTGATTCCTCCCAATAGTAAATATATTCTGAGTTTTAGTATCTCGAATTACATGCGAAGCAGTTACTAAAAAGTATTTAGTATGTGATTTACAAAGTA
>DAOOCD010000209.1:0-6530 GCA_035408225.1 Cyclobacteriaceae bacterium
CCCAAAGATTAACTACACTGGCACCCATTACTTTGCGCACTCCAATTTCTTTGGTACGTTGCTCAGCAACAAAACTGGCCAACCCGAAGATACCCAGGCAACTGATGAAGATAGCCAGCACGGCAAAGAAGCTGGCGAGTTTACCCACACGTTCTTCATCGCTGAACTTGCGTTCGTATTCGTCATCCACAAACTCATAAGAGAAAGGTGATTCGGGATTGTATTTTGTAAATACGGTTTTGATTTTTTCGATTGCTTTGTGAGCACCCATGTCGGGGTTGAGCTTTAAGATGGCGAGGTTTACATTGTTATCCTGGTCTATATGCCATAGCGAAGCTCGCACAGGTTCATAGGGCGATTCGATAATCATGTCTTCAATCACACCAATAATGGTATAGGGTTTTTCGTCCCACGTAAGTGTTTCACCAACTGGATTTTCGAAGCCCAGAAATTTAGCGGCAGCTTCGTTGATGATAAATGCGTTGGAGTCGCTTGCAAACTCGCGAGAGAAGTCGCGACCTGCTTTAAACTTCCAACCAACGGTGTTGCCGAACTCGTGTGTAACACCATTATTAGGAAAGTCCACCGCGAGAGAAGGGTCTTTGCCATTCCAGGTAAAGCCGCCATTGGTATTCCATACTTGCGTGGTAGGACTTCCAGCCTCAGTCATCTCTACAATTGCTCCCTGGTTTTTTAATTCATTGCGTACTGCTTCAAAGTGATCGTGGATATCGGGTGTTTGTAAGTAAATATTAATAAGCCCGTTGCGCTCATACCCTATGGGCCGATCTTTGGCGAACTCAATCTGACGGAATACTACAATAGTGCCGATGATGAGCGTAACCGAAACAGTAAACTGCAACACGACTAGCACCTGGCGCGGAATAGAAGCGAGCCTGCCCACACGAAAAGTACCTTTTAATACTTTCACTGGCTGGAATGATGACAAGTATAGTGCGGGATAACTGCCAGCCACAATGCCAGTGATTAAACTGAAGCTAAGACCAATCAACCAAAAGACGGGACTGTTCCATAACAAGGTAAGTTTCTTACCTGCCACTTCGTTAAAAGCAGGCAATGCCAGATAGACCAAACCCAACGATACAATAAATGCCAGCAGGGCAACTACTATCGACTCGGAAAAAAACTGTTTGATCAATTGCGAACGCATCGAACCAATGGACTTGCGAATGCCTACTTCTTTGGCGCGTTTTTCGGAGCGTGCCGTGCTTAGGTTCATAAAATTGATACACGCAAGCAACAACACAAACGACCCAATGATGCCGAACATCCATACAAACTCAATACGCCCACCTACATTTTTGCCTTCGCGGAAGTCGGAATACAAATGCCATTTACTCATAGGGTGCAGAAAGACTTCGGGTTTATACCTGCGACCGCCTTCATCTACCTTGTTTAATTTCACATCCACAATTTTTGCCGATACTTGTTCCATGTCGGCATTGTCGGCAAGTTGTACCCACGTTTGTGTAAAGTTGCTGCCCCACGGGTCCTCCATTTTTTTGATCCAGTCATTCTCAATAATGTAAAGATCCCACGGCATGATGAAACTCATTTCGCGGAAATTGGAACTGTGTGGAATATCTTCATACACACCAATTACTTTTACATCGTTTTTGTTGTTGATGCGAATGATTTGCCCTATCGGATCGGCATCGTCAAAGAAAGCTTTGGCTACGGACTCTGACAGAATAATAGAGTATGGGTCTTTCAAAGCCTGGTCGGGGTCGCCCTTTAGTAGCCTAATGGAGAGCATGTCAATAACCTGCGGCTCCCAGTACATTCCACTCTTGCTGAATTTCTTTTCGCCCACAGTAAGAATGCGGTCGAAGTTCCAGGTGGATTGCAGCACGTATTTAAAATCACTGCCGAAGTTGTTTCGAATCTCTTCGGCCATAACGTAAGGATTAGATACTTGCGATCCCTTCACTCCATTATAGTCATTGTGTTGCCATACTTGTGCAAGGCGATCGTAATTTTTATGATACTTGTTGAATGTAAGTTCGTCCCAGATCCAAAGCCCGATAAGCAGCGCAACTGCCATACCGGTGGCCAGTCCTGCAATATTAATAAAGGAGTACCCCTTGTTTTTGATCAGGTTGCGAAGTGCGATTTTGAAATAGCTGCGAAACATAGGCGTAATGGGTTGGGAATACCCTATAGATACTCCTTGTAAATCAAAAAGTTGCAGGCAGCTTGGACTATTTTATAGATGGAACGCCCAGATACTAAATCAGGGTAGTTCAACTTTGGCCATCTCCCAGCCAATAATGCTCTTTTTACGGGTGGAGCTCCACCGATATTCGCCCAATACCCCGTCTTTGCGGATTACCCGATGGCAAGGTATCAGATAAGCAATATGATTTGAGCCAACCGCAGAGCCCACCGCTTGCATCGCCTGTGGATTTTGAATATTTCCGGCAATGTCCTTATACGTAGTTACGCTACCCAACGGAAGTTTTAACAATGCTTCCCAGACCTTAATTTGAAAGTTAGTTCCTTTTACAAAGAGATGTATTCTTCCCTCACCCCGTCCGCCAGAGGCGGACACCCCTCGCCCCGGGGAGAGGGGAAGGGGTGAGGAAAAAATTTTAGCAATGAAGGACTCGGTCAATTGTTGATCTTGATGAAACACCGAATTATACCAATGCTCTTTCATTTTCTCCAACTCAATCCTGGGGTCTTCATCGGTAGCAATAAATGAGAGCCAGCAAACACCCCGATCGGTAACAGCAATCAATGCCATCCCAAACGGAGTTTCATGAAAGCCGTAGTTAATGTGAATGCCCGTACCTCGTTGCTTATATTCTTCAGGAGTTACCGCCTCCAGCGTAGTGAACAAGTCATACACTCTTGATTGACTCGATAGTCCGGCTGCTTCTGCGGCTTCCACCAGGTTTTTCGATTGCTGCAATTTTGCTTTTAAAAAACCGACTGTTAGAAATTGAAGAAACCGTTTTGGACTAATACCCGCCCACTCTGTAAAAATCCGTTGAAAGTGAAAAGGAGAAATGTTTACTGCTTCGGCAACTTCACCAAGTTCGGGTTGCTGTTTAAAGTTCTGTTCCAGGTAAAGAATGGCTTGTTCAATGCGCTGGTAATTGATGGGTTGTTCGGTTGTCACAATCATAAAGCTATTAATTTTTACTTCACAAAAGTGACCTGTTAACTGGGGGATTTCAACCTGTTTCTTGCGGTTCTTTTAGCGAATCGCGGTTTTTTAACCTAAATTTATTTTCAAACTAACCTCTTATGAAATTCTATACACTTGCATGTTTGTTTCTGGTGATTGCGGGCACTGGAATAGCCCAAACCAACTATGATACGGTTCGGATCACTCCAGTAAAAATTACCGAGCAGATTTATATGTTGAAAGGGGCAGGAGGAAATTTAGGCGTACTAATAGGCAAGGAGGGAACCCTACTGATTGATAATCAGTTTGCGCCCTTATCAAATAAAATTAATGGTGCCATCAAGACACTTGATCCAGGTGAAATCCGGTTTGCCATCAATACGCATATTCATGGCGACCACTCAGGAGGCAACGAAAATTTTAAAAAGATGGGTGCCACGTTGGTAGCCCACGACCGGGTGCGCGAGCGCATGTCGAAGGAATCGGTTAATGCGCGGACAGGAGCTAAGAACCCGCCCCGCGATCAGAATGCCTGGCCGTTAATCACCTTTGCGGATAAACTCAATTTTCATTTGAATGATGAAGACATTGTGCTGCATCATTTTGATCAGGGCCATACCGATGGGGATGTGATTGTACAGTTTAAAAATGCCAATGTAGTGCATACCGGAGATGCCTTTGTGCGCTATGGATATCCGTATATCGATCTTTCCAATGGCGGCTCAGTGAATGGATTTGTTTCCACGCTTGATAAAATATTATTATTGATTGATGATAATACCAAAGTAATTCCCGGCCATGGTGAGGTGGCCACTAAAGCCGATGTAAAAAAACTACGCGATACGATTGCCGATATCCGTGATCAGGTAGTGGCGGCATTGAAGAAAGGAAAGAAGACGGAAGACATTGCAGCCCTTGGCATTACCGACAAGTACGAAGCTGAATTGGGAAAAGGCTTTGTGAAGGGAAAGGATTTTGTGTTGATGATGGCAGAGAATTTGAAGGGTGGGAAGTGATACGTCCACGTGTAAAGAGGTCATTTATTTATCCATTAATTTTCAAATCTTAAATCAATAACATAAGAATGAAATACGTAATCCTTTTTCTTGCACTCTCCACATCAGCTTTTGCTCAAAACAAACCATTAAAAATTTTTATCTCTGTGGACATGGAAGGTATTGGTGGCATCGGCACATCGGCTATGACCAGTACAGGCGGTAAAGATTATGACACTGGAAGAAAGTTAATGACTAACGAAGTGAATGCTGTCGTGAGTGCAATCTTTGAATCAGGGCCAGCCACTATCCTGGTGAATGATAGTCATGGCGATATGCAGAATCTGTTGCAGACACAACTGGATCCACGGGTGGAATACATTCAAAGTAATATCAAGCCCTTAGGTATGGTGCAAGGTCTGGATGCAACGTTTGATGGCGTTATCTTTATTGGCTATCACGCTATGGCCGGAGCCGAGAATGGTTTCCTGGCACATACAGGTTCGGGCAACGTAAAAGGACTTTGGCTCAATGGAGTGGAAGTGGGTGAAGGCGGATTGAATACCTACTTCGCCAGTGCATTGGGTGTTCCGGTAATTCTTGCAAGTGGCGACAAAACGTTTAGCGAAGAAATAAAAAAGTTGACGTCCACACGCACTGTGATTACCAAAGAGGCCATTGGTGCCAGCGCTGCAAAACTCATTCATCCGGATGTGGTGATAAAGGAATTGCAAACACAAACCAAGGCCGCATTAAAGGATATAAAAAAAGCAAAGCCACTTACGCAGGAGCCTATCGAATTCAAAATAAAAGTAGATGTTCCTACCCGTGCGGATGTGGCCATGAGCATTCCTGGAATGAAAAGAGTGGATGGATACACGGTTTCCTTCAGCGCAAAGAACATGGAAGAGGCCTATAAACTGATTCGGATAATTTATAAATACATATCCTGGTAAAATACTTCCCTCTTCTCAGCCTTTGCAGGTGTGGCGATGGGGGTAGGTAATTTTAAGAGTGGTAAGAGAGTCCTAGCCTTTGCTGTTATTCCTCACCATCAAATAGTGAATTAGTCATTCAGTTTTTTTGGCCTCAGAACTCCAAGTAATATTTTTTGCTCATGTTGATGGTGTCGAGATGACATAGCAGAACACGCTGAAAGACATTGATTATACCGTAAAGGCGATTCGGGAAGTGGCGAGGTAAATAAACTGTTCATTTACCCTTTCTCCTAATGGGCTTCGGCACTTCCAATAATTTTTCCACATCTTCATCACCCTCCAGGTTATTCATCTGGTTTAAAATCCATGGATACCGCCTGTTGATGTAACGGGAGGGAGGTTGCACCACATATTTTTTTGGATTGGGTAAACACGCGGCAATCATAGCTGCTTCGGTGCGAGTTAGTTTCTGAGCAGGTTTTTTGAAGTACGTGCGCGAGGCAGCTTCCACTCCAAAAATTCCTTTTCCCATTTCAGCGACATTGAGATACATTTCAAGAATCCGTTCTTTACTCCAGAATACTTCAATCATAAAGGTGAAATACACTTCCAATCCTTTGCGAAACCAACTGCGCCCTTGCCAGAGAAATACATTCTTGGCTACCTGCTGACTGATGGTGGAGGCACCGCGGATCCTGGTATTTTTTTTCTTATTGCTCTTCAGTGCTTTTTTAATGCTTTTGATGTCGAACCCATTGTGGTCAGGAAAGAGTTGATCTTCGGAGGCCATCACCGCCAGCCGGATGTTGGGCGACATCTCTTCAAAGTTTATGTAGTCGCGCTTTAACCCATAACCACCTACCCAATTGGTAAGTTGTGTGATAGTGATGGGTGGATTGATCCAGCGCAGGAGAATGATATAAATAAACTGAACTGCCAGCAGGATGAAGAATGCCCGCTTCAATTTTTTCCAGACATTAAGCAGAAAGCTTAATTTGATCATCAATGTGTATACTTGTGCAGCAAATTAACCAAGATGGCACGCATTGAAATACAACTTCCCGAAAAATTTATCTTTCACACAGAAATAGGTGTGCGGGTAAGTGACCTGAACTATGGCAATCATGTTGGTAACGACAGCATGCTCACCCTCATGCAGGAAGCCCGCACTTTGTTTTACCGGTCTATGGGCTTCGAAAGTGAAGTGCGGCTGGAAGGTATGATTGGTCAGATTGTGAGTGATGCGGCCATTGTGTACAAGGCAGAGTCCTTTTTAGGCGATGCCCTGAAAGTTGAAATTGCTGTGGGGGATTTAAATAAATATGGATTTGATCTGTTTTATAAGATCACGAATAAAGCCACGGGAAAGAAAATAGCTCTCGGTAAAACAGGAATTGTCTGCTTCGATTACTCAAAACGAAAAATGGCCAGTATTCCGGAAAA